>CAXTVG010000513.1:0-2291 GCA_964247505.1 uncultured Acidobacteriaceae bacterium | reverse complement strand
GCTTTTGCGCGAGTTGTCCACGTGTGTGCTCGTCGATCTGGCCTTTGTGCGGGTTGTGCAGGTGGCCGTCGTGCAGGAAGTCGACGTGGCCGTCGTGCTGAATGGCGGTGTGGCCGCAGTTGGCGCCGTGCTCGTGCGTGTGATCCGGGTGAATGGTGTGCGTGGTGCTCATCGTGTGTTGTCCTTTGGTGTTTGTGGATACATCCTGGGGTTGAGTGATTGCCGGTTCAGAAGCGTGCGCCAGCCCGTTGAGAACAAGGTGCAGCATGTGCTGGTCCGCCAGCGAATACAGCACGTGCTTGCCCTCGCGCTTGCGCTGGACGAGGTTGTCGGCGCGCAAAACCCGCAAACGCTGCGAGATCGTCGTGAGCGACTCCCCTTCCAGCTCAGCCAGCTCGCCGACGCAGGCCGCCCCTTGGGTCAGCCGGCTGATCAGCCGCAGCCGAGGAGTGTCGCCCATGGCGCGGAAGATCCGGGCGCAGCGTTCCAGCTCCGCCTCGCCCACGGGCAAACGCAGCCGTGAAGCTTGCTTGTGCTCGTACGGGGTGCAGCTCGGAGCGTGTGAGCTTTCCTTCACAAGACCAAGACTACACACATTTGCATATATGTGCAAGTGTAGTATTTCGGATCCACGTTGAATCAAACTTGCCGCCTACAGGCGCATCGAGAATCGATTCAGCAATGAGCGCAGTCGTGTTTTCCCCGGAGCGTCTGCGCTCCGGCGTGCAGCAGGATGGGAACCAGCAGCAGCGCCGCGACGCCATCGGCCCAGCCGATGCCGAAGAGCGAGTGGCAAAGCAGGCCCAGCAGCACGATAGCCGCCTGGTAGGTGCAGAAATCCGTCTGCTTTGCATCCGTCATCATGGCGTGGCTCGCGAGCGCGCGGCCCACCCGGCGTTTTTCCCGCGCCAGCAAAGGCATCAGAACCACCGCCGCGGCGGTAATCACGACGCCGAGCCGGCCCACCCCCGGCTGGTGCTGCCTGTATAGGCTCACCGCCGCCGCCGCCATAATGTAGGCGCCCAGCGCGAGGAGGCACGAGCCCGCGATGTTCAGGCTGATGCGCTCGGCATGGTGCCGCCGGTCGTGGTTCATCTCGTGCGACATGCGCCACCACAGGGCGAGCGCGGACAGCACTTCGATCACGCTGTCCAGGCCAAAGCCGGCCAGCGAAATACTGCCGGTCTGCGCCGCGCTCCAAAGAGCCACGGAGGCCTCAGTAGCGCCCCAAATCATTGTGAGCGTTTCCAGGAGCTTGCCGTACCGGGCAAGCGAGGAACGTCGTTCCATCGTAAGTTCCTGCAAATGAACAACCCCCACCGGTCCTGTTCCACCGAGGCTACCCCAGGCTCGGTCGATTAGTGCCGCATGATGACCAGATTTGCTAAATAGATCACCGCTGCGCCGAAGAGCACGGAAGGCAGAAGAAACCGGCGCGGCCCCGTCGCCTGGCGAACCTCTGGAAGGAAATCTCCCGTGGCCATCTGGAGAAAAAACCCGGCCGCCAAGACCAGCAGCCCGACGGAGGAGCGCGCCGAAAGCACCAGCCATGCGGTCAGGAGTCCGCCCAGGAACGGCGCTGCTGCGTCGGCGGCGAGAAACAGGTAGTCGGTTCGCGTCGGTGCTTTGCCTCCAGTCGTCAAGATGACCGTGTTCATGCCGTCGCCCAGATCGTGGGCCGCGATTCCGAACGCTACAGCGTACCCGGCCGGATGCGAAGCGGCGTAGGCCGCGCCGATGGCCATGCCGTCGCGAAAGCTGTGGAAGATGAGCCTCACAGCGCCTGTGCGCCCCACGATGCGCCGCTTCGCGTCCGACTCTCGCCAGCTCCGGGCCAGGAAGTCGAGCCCGCTCTCGCAGGCATGGAAAAACAGAAACGCGAGCAGCGTAAAGGCTAGAACGTCGGCAATGCTGAGCCCCGCCTGCGTTCCCAGTTCAATGGCTTCGGGCAGCAGATCGAGAAAGGCAGCCCCGAGCAGCAGACCCGCGCCGATAGCGATCAGCAGGGAAATGTACCGGCGAAACCTTAAGGCGAGGAGACCGCCGACCAGGGTCGAAACGATCGGGATCGTAAGCAGCAGGACCGGCACACGATTGATAGTACTGCATTTGCAATAGGACTTACATGGTCTGACATCTGCGTTTTTCCCGGCGCGCTCTGCTTCAGCCCGGATGCCCGACTTCGCAGCTGCCGCTCTCCCCGCCATGGCAGCAGCTCTTGCAGAACGTGTGGTTCAGCCAGTGCCCTCCGATCATGAGCAGGCCTCCGCCGAGCGTGATCGTCACCTCGA
>CAXTVG010000512.1:0-2291 GCA_964247505.1 uncultured Acidobacteriaceae bacterium | reverse complement strand
TTGCGCCCGGCCTCGCAAAAAATGCGCCGCAGCACCGACGGCTGGATCAGGATCGTCGGCCCCATATCGAAGCGAAACCCTTGCTCCTCCAGCACCGCCGCCTTGCCGCCCAGCCATGGATTCTTCTCAAACACCGACACCTGGTAGCCGCGCGCCGCCAGCGTACACGCCGCGGACAAGCCGCCCAGCCCGGAACCGATCACTGCTACACGCATCTGCTTCTCCCCTGATTCTTTTAACTTACCGCTTGGGCGGACGCAGCCCCGGCAGTGCTAGAGCCATCGCCCGCAATCCATCCAGCCGGCTGCGCCACCCCTGCCCATGCGCCGCCTGCGCATATCCGGCGAACAGCGCGCCGTGCGCCTCGCCGGTGGGCTGGTAGGGCACACGGCTTTTGCTCCGCTGGCGCACCACCGCGCGCGGCGATGTCATCTCCAGCAAACCCTCACGCCCACGGGTCGCGCCGAAGCCCGAGCGCTTGCGCCCGCTAAACGGCACGCGCGGGTCGGCTGTGGGCACAATCAAGTCGTTCAACAGCACCGTCCCGGCTGTGATGTTCCCGGCCAGCACACGCGCCTGCTTTTCCGGCCCGAAGATGGACGCGGTCAACGCATAAGGGCAGCGTTCGTGCATTGCCGCCGCTTCCTGCAGCCCGCGGAACGCCAGTAGCGAAAGCACGGGAGCGAACAGGTCGGTTTGCGTCACGCGCATCTCCGGCGTCACCTCCGCCAGCAACGTCGCCGCCACCCTGTCACCCGCGGAGTCATCACTTAGGCCGTCGAGGACCTTGCGCGCGCCCAAAAACGACGCCTCCGCCAAAACATCCCGCAGCCGCTCCCGCGTTTCCGGAGAAACAGGCACCGGCGCGAGCCCGCTGAGCGCGGCCGCGAGCCGCAGCTCCAGCTCCTCGGCCAACGCTTGCGCTACAAACACCCGCCTCGGCGCCATGCAGGTTGCCGAGCCGTTGAGCCGAAGCCCGAAAGCAAGCGCCTCCACCACGCGATCGAGGTCCGCCCCAGGCAGCACAAACACCGCGTCGCAGCCGGACAGCTCCATGACCGAAGGCGTCGCTGAGTGGGCCAGCAAGCGCAGCACCGCTTCGCCGGTCGCGGCCGAGCCAGTCAGAAATACCTTGTCCACTCCGGCTTCAATCGCCTCCGCGGCCGCTTTTGGGCTCGGGTCCAGCACCGTGAGCAGTTCCGGGCGCATCCCGCTCGCGATCAGCATCACGCGCACAGCATGGGCGCAGGCCAGGCCAGCCGGCGCGGGCTTCCACAGCACCGCATTACCCGCCGCCAGCGCTTGCAACGCCTGCGCGCCGGGCAAAAATAAAGGGTAGTTCCCCGGCCCAATCAGCAGGACCACGCCCATCGGCGCGCGCTCCACTTCCACATCGACAGTTCTAAGCCAGAAAGGCCGCGAATGGCTGCTTTCCCGCCGCGAACGCAGAATCCACTCCGCTTCCCGCTCCAGAAACCGGCATGCCTCAGCGAGCGGCAGCACCTCGGCAACCAGCGTATCGGCCTCGCTGCGATGGAGGCTGCCCGCAAAGCAAACTCCCACGGTCCCGGCCAGCTCCCGCGCGCCCGCCGCAAGCTCCGCGCGAAAACAGCGCAGCACCTGCAAGCGCTCGCGAACAGGGGTTTGCGCCCAGGCGCGCTGCGCCGCGCGCACCTCAGCGAACCCAACCCGCGCGTGCGGAGTGGAAAACTCTGCCGGCCCTTGCGATACCGTCGTCATCGCGCCCCTTAGCTCACTGTCTCGAAAACAGAACCTGCGGGCGGCGTTCCCGGCATCACCGGCTCTGTGTTCCACTGCGGTTCCAGGTGCATGTCCTCGAGCAGCAGCCGCGCGGTAATGCGCGCCGACTCGAAAATCACGGGCAAGCCGCTGCCGGGGTGCGTGCCGCCGCCCACCAGGTACACGCTGTCCAGGTCCTCAAAGCGGTTGTGGGGCCGCATGTGCAGCATCTGCCGCAGCGAGTGCGCCATAGAGAAGGTAGCGCCGCGAAACAATCCGTACTCATCGCGCCACGTACATGGCGTCAGCACCTTCTCCGTGCGAATCCGCCGCTCCACATCCGTGATGCCGATTTTCTCCATCTGCTCGATCGCGAGCGCGCGAAAACGCCCTTCCTCTTTTTCCCAATCCACCGTGCCCGTATCGTGCGTCACCGGCAGCAGCATGTACAGAGTGCTCATGCCATTCGGTGCCAGGCTCTTATCGGTTACGCATGCATTCTGCACGTAGAACGAAGGATCGTCCGACAGCCGGTGGTCTTCCTCGATGTC
>CAXTVG010000511.1:0-2293 GCA_964247505.1 uncultured Acidobacteriaceae bacterium | reverse complement strand
CCGCCGGTCGCCCCGCCGCCGGCCGCCTGGTCGTTCCACACCACCTCCGACTGGATCGTCGAGCCCGAGCCGGTCAGCGCCGTGCCCCCGCCGGCCAGCACGTGCGGGCTCGACGCAGGAAAGTCCACGTTGTTGCCCGTACCCCCGTCGGAGGACCCGTTGTCGCCCGAGGCCACCGTGATCGTGACGCCCAGAGCCCCGGCGGACTGGCAGGCGTTGTCGAGCGCCGTGCGCGAAGCCGCGCTCCAGCCCGACTCCGGGCCGCCCCAGGAGATCGAAAGCACGCTCGGCTTGTTGGCCGTGTCGTGGACCGCGGTCGTGATTGCGTCGATGAAGCCCTGATCCGTATTTGGCGCAAAATAGACGGCAATGCGCGCGCCCGGCGCGACTGCCCCGGCCACCTGGATGTCGAGCGCCACTTCGCCATCGGCGCCGTTCGGGTCGCCTCCGGGCACGTTTGTGCCGCCGTCGACCGAAACCGCGACTACAGTCGGCGGCGTTAGCCCCAGGCCCTGGAAGTAGGTTGTGATGTCGCTCGCCTCGTAGCCGCCGCCGAGCTCAAGAATCGCGATCGTTTGCCCCGCCCCGGTCAGGTTCTTTGGAAAGCCATAGAGCGCGGCCACCTGGACCGGCGAGTAGCTGGCCGAAACCGCGCTGGCCCGGATAATGCGGCTGCCGTCGCTGTTCCCGTGCAGCCAGCGCAGGTGCGACTGGGCGATCGGCCGGGTGTCGAGACCCAGAACCGCTTCCACCCGCGGTGCCATCGACTCGGGCATCGAGATCGCGCCCTTGTAGCCATGAAAATGCTTGCCGCTGTGCAAGTGTTGGTAGGTTTGGAGCGAGACGCCGAAAGCCTGCTCCATGCGCGAAGCCGGACCGCGCAGGACCATGGTGCGCCGCGAAAGGCTCGAGTTGGCTTCATCGACCGAAAGCCCATGCTCGTGCGCAAACAGCCGGAAGGCCTCAAAATCGGCAGAATCGCCTGCATACTCCTGGTCGAATTCCTCGCGCGAAAGGATGCGCCCGTTCAGGGATTGGAGATCGAGCGGCTTTCGCCGCCGCATGATGACGGAAACGGTAAGGATTTGTTCGGGAGGGAGGGAGCCGGTGTCCGAAGCCTGGGCCGGAAGGGGGTGTTCGGTTGCGGCGAGCGAAACGCGCGTCTGCTGCTGGGGGTCATTGCCACTCATGGGGGGAGCACCTCTGTCTTCCACGCTAAAACAAAAGTGCAAGACATGGCAGGGTATGCTCGGGGGAAAGCATGGCGTTGTGTTTGCGGCTTTTCTGAACCTGGACAGCAGGCGGGCCAAAGCCGCAAACCCGAGCGTTGCTCGTGCCGCGCGGTTAGGAAACGTGCTTGTGGAACAGGTCGTCTTCCTCCTGCCGCGGGCTGCAAGCGCAGGAAGCCGCGCACCCGACCAGGAGCGCCGCGCCCAGGGTGATGAGAGCCTCAGCCCAGTGGGCGTTCAGGTGGGCGAAGTGCCACAAAATATCGTGAAGATGAAGAAACCACATAAGCTTAACCCTGGCGAGATGTTCGCGCTGGCCTCATGGGGTGAGCAGCGGTGACAAGAGCATCCTGTCACTAACTTGGATCATTAAGCAAATCTTTTTTGTTGCTTGGGCTTGAAATCTGAATCCTTTTCCCGTTTTGGCATTTCCTTCCCAAAATTGAACCGGCAAGCAGGCCACAATGCCTAGCGCCCGCATTCCGGCTTGCAAGGGAAGAGAAAGAAAGGCGAAAATCTAACTAGAAACGATGCACCCCGCCGGCCCAGTCCGTTCGCCTCAGCCTCGTGTCCGCTGGTTGTTTCTTGACCTGAACTCGTATTTCGCCTCCGTGGAGCAGGAACTGCGGCCCGAGCTGCGGGGCAGGCCGATTGCTGTTGTGCCGGTCGAGGCGGACACCGCAACCTGCATCGCTGCCAGCTACGAGGCCAAAGCATTCGGCGTAAAAACTGGCGTCAAGGTGGGCGAGGCAAAACGCCTGTGTCCGGGGCTGGTGCTGGTGCATGCGCGGCATCGGGAATACGTCGAGTTTCACCACCGGATTATCGAGGCGGTGGAGCGGTGTGTGCCGGTTTCGGCGGTGTTGTCGATCGACGAAATGGCCTGCTCGCTGATGGGGCGCGAGCAGGAGCTGCTGCGAGCGCTGGAGCTGGCTGCCGCGGTGAAACGGTCGATCCGCGAGCACGCTGGGGCGACTTTGCGCTGTTCGGTTGGGCTGGCACCGAACCGGTACTTGGCGAAGATTGCCTCGGATATGGAGAAGCCGGACGGGCTGGTGGCGCTG
>CAXTVG010000510.1:0-2294 GCA_964247505.1 uncultured Acidobacteriaceae bacterium | reverse complement strand
TGTAGAAGGTGGTGGTGCGTTTTGGGACGGCTCTTGTGGAGAGTTCAGAGATAGGATGGCGGTAAGTTCCGCGAAGGTCAGGGGGCGTCTACGGGATTGCCCCACGCAGCAAGATCGCCACGTGGGGCAATCGGGTTTGTTATCAAGCCCGAACTTTGCGCCATAACTAGCATTCAGCTGATGGTTTTCGGTGTTACTGCTTGTGCGTAGTGACGCCTCCGAATACGCGGGTGACCTCGCGGATGAAGGGCTTCGCTGCGGCTGGGGTAGCAGTGCCGCCGTTCAGAATGGTCTGAAAGGGGATTTCTTTTCCATAGAACGCGGTGGTGTCCTTGGTGTTTTGGTTTACCTCATCGCCCGTGAGGTCGACGCCCGCGAACAGGCCTTTGTTGCGCGAGTAGGTCAGAAAGCCCGCATTGGCGATCTCTGTCGTGTCTGCTTGCGAGTCGCGGCCCACCGGCCCGGCCGCGGCAGACGCATCACCGCCCAGCTTTACTTTTGCTTTGAGCAGGTCATTGGCGCTCTGCTTGGTCACGCCCACCAGAACCAGGTCGGTCGACTGGCCGCCCGCCTGCAGGCCGAAGGAAACCCCGGCCATCTGCACGAATGCAGGGGCGCTCCAGCCCTTGTTGGCGACAAAGCAGGTCGCGAGGCCCTGACCATACTGCGCGCCGCCGAGAAACGCGCCCTTCTTAAAACCCGGGATAACGAGCACACAATGCGCTTTGTGCGCGATGCGATCCGGAATGCCTTTGTCGGGTACCGCTTGCAGTTGATGGAGCACAGCGGTGCTTGCGGCAATGCGATCGTTCAATTTCGATGAGGTGTCGTCTCCCGCGGCCAGCGCGGCACCGGGCAGTAAGCTGGCAAGTGCGAAAATTCCTGCGCGTACTTTCATTCTGGTTCTCCTGTTCTTACTGCTTGGTCTCACTCGGGCGGGCGGCGGCGCCATCGAAACAACCCGTCCGCATTGTGTCGGAAATGAAGATGCAAGCGGGGGCGCAAAGGAGGGCTTGGAAAGCCGGAGTTTAGACCAGGGGAGCAAGCCAAGGCCAAATACGAAGCGCCCCGCCCGGAGGTGGAGCGCTTGTTTTGTGGAAAAGGGGAAAGGTGCGCAGCGGGGATAGCTGTTCAGCTTTCTCCCCGCTGCTTGCCCACTAGTTGGTTGCGGAAAGCACAGCGTAGATGTTCGCCGCGCCGACCTGCGTCGCTGTCGAGATCACGGTCTGGTGCGCTGCACCGTTGATCAGGTTGACGAAACCGGCCGACAGGCCCAGGCTGAGGCCGTTCAGCGTAAGCGTCCCGTTCTGGGGCGCCAGCGGAAGGGTAGCCGCGGGAATGGCATTGACCGCGAAGATGGCCTGGCGCGGCCCGATCACCGTGCCGTTGTAAACGACCTGCCCGGTAATCACTGAGGAAGTCGGATTCGAGGTCTCCATGGCCAGGTTCTGGACGCGGACGGTTTGCCCCGCGGCGCTCAACTGGAAGCCGCCCGTGAAAACGAAATCGCCCAGCGCGGTGTTGAGGTCGATCACGCCATCAACGGTGGTGAGGTTAAGAACGCCGTTTTGCAAAGGCATCCCGGCGAGATCGGACACAACCACGCCTGCGCCGCCGAGGGTTTGGCCGAGGGCTGGGGCAAAGGTGATGGTGGTGCGGCCGTACGCGATCGAGCGGGCCTGCTGCGCGTGGAGAGCGACGGGGGTGAGTGCAGCAAGCGCGATAAGGCCAAGCTTACCGAGGAAAGTCTTCATGATGGTGGCTCCTGAGTTGGACCGCTAACCTCCAGGTGCTTTCGCCGGAGCGGAGCCCCGGAAAGCTGTTCTGGCGGATAGCGCCTTTGTGTAAGTGGGTGCAGCTTAGTACGAGCCCAAGTGTATGTTGCTCGCACGGATTTTTCTCAGGAAAAGTGCAAAGGAACTGCCGATGGGCAGGAAAAAAGTGCTCGTAATCTTCGCACGTAACCTAAATCAGGAGAATCGCTTGTGACCTAAGTAGATATAAAGTAACGAAATAGTACTAGAGCTTGGGTGAGGCAAACAACGAACAGGGATTTGAGAAAGGTGTAAGCCCGCGAAGCAGTTGCAGCCTTCAAGGCACGAGAGCCCAACGTCTCAGGGTCGAGACGTTGGGCACCCTTGTTCGTTTGGCTTTTAGACTTCGAGAATTACCGGCATGATGAGCGGCCGGCGGCTGGTGTGCTTTTGGATATACCGCTTCAGGTCGATGCGGATTTTCTCCTTCATCACGCCGGGGTCGGCCTTCTCTTCGGCGCTCGAGGCTTCGAGCGTTTG
>CAXTVG010000509.1:0-2295 GCA_964247505.1 uncultured Acidobacteriaceae bacterium | reverse complement strand
CAGCACGCACAGCCCCGCCGCCGCCGCCCCAATCACCGGCCCAAGAATGGGGATCCAGCTATACGCCCAGTCCGCGGTGGTTTTTCCCGGAATCGGCAGCAGCGCATACGCGATCCGCGGCCCCAGGTCGCGCACGGGATTGATGGCGTAGCCGGTGGTCGCGCCGAGCGACAGGCCTATGCCCCACACCAGCGAGCCGACAAGAAAGGGGCTCAACCCCGGCGCCGCGCCGGTCGTCAGCACCAGCTTGGAGCTGATCGCCCCGGCCACCAGGACCAGCACACACGTCGCGACGGCCTCGGAGAAAAGGCTTGACCCATAGCTGCGAATCGCGGTCGTCGTGCAGAAAACCAACCGTTTCGCTTCCGGGTCGTCTGTGTCTTTCCAGTAAGGCAGATAAAACAGCCACACCAGCACCGCCCCGCAAAATGCGCCCAGCAGCTGCGCCATCGCGTAGGGCCCCAGCCTGGCAAAATCCCCGTGCTCGATCGCGAACGCCAGCGTAATGGCCGGGTTCAGGTGCGCGTCGCTGCTGCCGAACAGATTGGCCGTGAAAATCCCGCTCATCACGGCAAAGGCCCAGCCCGCTGTAATCACCATCCAGCCCGCGCCCTCAGCCTTGGTGCGCTTCAGCAGCACGCCCGCGACCACGCCGTTGCCGAGCAGCATCATGATCAGTGTCCCCATAAACTCGCCCAGCATGGGTGAACGCATTGCCCTACCTCCGAACTCACGCCGCGGTTTGTTGAGGCTCTTCCATTGCAATCCTGCCCAGCGCGTACTGCTGGGCAAGCTCGTTGAACTCGCGCACCTGCGCATCCACCCAGGCCCGGTCGCGCCCCAACTCGCGCGCCATCAGCTCCGCCGCACGCGGGGCCATCGCCATCGCCGCCCGCGCGTTCAGAAACAACGCCCGTGTCCGCCGCGCCAGCACGTCATCCAGCGTCCGCGCCATCTCCTCCCGCACGCCCCAGACGATCTCCGCCGCGATGTACGGCAGCTCCGGGTGCATCTGCTGCGCCAACTGCGGCTCGGCCTCCGCAAGCGCGCGAATCTTCTCCGCATCCGCCCCGTACACAAACAAAGGCTCGCGCTGTTCCGTATGCTCCACCCATCCATGAATGTGCAGCGCCCCCGTCACGCACGGCTTGTCCTCCAGGTGCCCCAGCGTGATCGCGTGATTCACCGCGTCCTCCGCCATGTGCCGGTAGGTCGTCCACTTGCCGCCCACAATCGTCAGCAGCCCCGAAGCATCGATGTGAATCGTATGGTCGCGCGACAGTGCCGAGGTCTTGCTCGCGTCCGAGCCCGCCGCCTTCACCAGCGGCCGAATCCCCACATACACGCTCAAAACATCCGCCCGCGTAGGCTTGCGGCTCAGGTATTCGCCCGCCGTCTCCAGCACAAACTCGATCTCTTTTTCAAACGGCAGCGGTTCATACGAGGGCGCATCGATCGGCGTATCGGTTGTCCCGACTACCGTGTGCTCGTGCCAGGGAATCGCAAACAACACCCGCCCATCGCTCGTGTGCGGCACCATCACCGCCGTATCCCCGCGCAAAAACGACCGGGGGAGCACCAGGTGTATCCCCTGGCTCGGCGCGACCATGCCGGTCACGGACCCATCCGCCATCTTTCGTACCTCGTCCGTGAAGATCCCAGTCGCGTTCACCACTACCCGCGCTTTCAACTCGAAGCGCTCGCCCGACTCGGAGTCCCGCGCGACCACGCCGTCGACAAACCCGTCCTCCCCCTTGCGAAGCTCGATCACCGGTGCATAGTTCAGCACCGTCGCCCCCTGGTCCGCCGCCGTCTCGATCAGCTGCACCAGCAAACGCGCATCGTCGAACTGCCCGTCGTGATACACCACGCCCCCGCGCAGCCCATCCTGCCGCAGCGTGGGAATGCGCTTCAGCACTTCCTCGCGCGACAAAATCCTCGACCGCCCAAACCCATACTTGCCCGCCAGCAGGTCATACACCTTCATCCCGATCCCGTAAAACGGCGCCTCCCACCACGAGTAGTTCGGCACCACAAACTCCAGGTCGTGCACCAGGTGCGGCGCGTTCTGCTTCAGGATGCCGCGCTCTTTCAGCGCCTCCATCACCAGCGAAATATTCCCCTGCTCCAGATAACGCACGCCGCCGTGCACCAGCTTGGTGCTGCGGCTCGAGGTGGCCTTGCCGAAGTCCTCACGCTCCAGCAGCAACGTAGAAAAGCCGCGCGAAGCCGCGTCCACCGCCACACCCGCGCCGGTCGCGCCACCGCCCATCACGATCACATCCCACTCGCCGC
>CAXTVG010000508.1:0-2298 GCA_964247505.1 uncultured Acidobacteriaceae bacterium | reverse complement strand
TTCGTCCCTCGCCGCGGCGCTCCTTCCCGCCCGGCGCGCGGCTTCCATTGAACCTATCGAAGCGCTCAGAACGGAGTAACCCCACCATGCCCACGCTGCTTAATGACCTTCGCTACGCCCTCCGCCAGCTGCGCCGCTCGCCCGGCTTCGCGCTCACCGTCGCGCTCACGCTCGCGCTCGGCGTGGGGGCGAATGCGATTGTGTTCAGCGTGCTCAACGCGCTGGTGCTCCGGCCCTTGCCGCTTCCAGAGGCGCGGGAGCTAGTTTCGCTCAATCGGACGGGGAACACGGGCTCGTACGCCTCCTCCCCCTCGCAGTCCTACCCGGACTATCGCGACTTGAAAGCTTACAATCACAGCTTCTCGGGGCTTGCGGCCTACGCCATCAAGCGCGCCGGAGTCCGAGTAGCGGGCGCGCCGCATGAGAGCTGGTACTACGAAGCCTCGGAGAACTACTTCGACGTGCTGGGAGCCCGTCCAGCGCTCGGGCGGTTCTTTCATCCGTCCGATGCACATGGACCAAACTCGAGTCCCTATGTGGTCCTGAGCTATACGTACTGGCAGCGGCAGTTTAACGGCAACCCGCACGTTCTGGGTCAGACGATTGAACTCAACAAGCACCCTTACACCGTGCTTGGCATTGCGCCCGCGAGCTTTCGCGGCACGGAGCTGTTTTTCCTTCCCGACTTCTGGATTCCCATGCTGAACCAGGAGCAGGTCGACGGCTACAGCTACCTTGAAGAGCGTGGCGACCACGAGATATGGGCGATTGGGAGGCTGAAGCCGGGCGTGAACGTGGTCCGGGCTGAAGCGGACCTGAACACAATGGCCAAGCCTATGGCCGCCGCGCACCCGGTCCAGGACGGCAATCTTGGCTTTCGGCTGTCCCGCCCCGGGATGCTGGGCGATACGCTAGGGCGACCGGTACGGGCCTTCCTGTGGGGCATCTTCGCGCTGGCCGGGCTTGTACTCCTGGCCGCTTGCGCCAACCTCGGCAGCCTGTTCGCCGCGCGCGCAGCCGACCGTGCGCGGGAGCTGGCGGTGCGGCTTGCGCTGGGTGCGAGCCGGGGCAGGGTCGCGCTTCAGCTCCTGACGGAAGCGGTGGCGATCTCCCTCCTAGGCGGCGTGCTGGGGTTGGCGCTAGCGGATGCTACGCTGCACGCGCTGAGCGTGTGGCACCCATCGCCGGATTTTCCCGTCGCTTTCGACGTCCACGCGGACGCGCGCGTTTCGGCGCTGGCGCTCCTGCTTGCGGTCGCGAGCGGTATGCTTTTCGGCCTTGCGCCGCTACGCCAGGTCTGGCGCTCCAACGCGTACCAGGTCATTAAGAGCGGCCCCGGCACAAGCGCAGGCCGCAGCCGGTGGACGCTGCGTGATGGCCTGCTGGTGCTGCAGATCGTGCTCTGCTCCATCCTTGTCACTTCCTCGTTGGTAGCGGGCCGCGGGCTCGCGCGCAGCCTGCACATGCAGTACGGCTTTGAGCCGCGGGGCGCGCTGCTCGCGGGCCTCGACCTGCAGATGACCGGCCACACAGACCAGCAGGCGCTCACAATTCAGCATCGGGCTCAGGATACGATCGCGGCGATTCCAGGTGTCACGGCTGTGGGATATGTGGATCGCCTTCCGCTCAACCTGAGCAGCAGCGATACCAACATCTATCCCGACGGCACAACAGACTTCCGGGACAGCAACGCCCGAGCGGATGCGAACAAATACGATCTTTCGCCGGGCTATCTCGCGGCCGCACAAACGCGGCTCGTCTCCGGGCGCGACTTCACCTGGCACGACGACGCAAACACGCCAATGGTGGCGATTGTGAACCAAACGCTCGCCCGCAAGGTGTTCGGCACCGCAGATGCGGTCGGGCGCCTCTTCGTCAGCGGCGGCAAGCGCAGGCAGGTGGTGGGCATCGTCGAGGACGGCAAGTACAACACCTTAACCGAAGACCCCACCGCCGCCATGTTTCTTCCCTCCGCGCAAAGAACCGATACGGCGGCGGTCTTTGTCGTGCGCTCACGGGCGGGCGAGGCGGCCACCGCCGCCGCCCTCCAGAACATCTTTGCGAAGCTCGACCCCGACCTGCCCGTGAAGATCAACTCCTGGCAGCAGGCCATGGCCATGGAGCTGTTTCCGTCCATCGCGGCCACGGTGGCGCTCGGCATCATGGGTGGCCTCGCGGCGATGCTCGCGGTGACGGGCATTTTCGGGATGGCGTCCTACGCAGTGTCGAAGCGGATGCGCGAGCTGGGGCTGCGGGTCGCGCTGGGGGCCAACCGCGCCCAGCTGCTGCGCGCGGCGC
>CAXTVG010000507.1:305-2303 GCA_964247505.1 uncultured Acidobacteriaceae bacterium | reverse complement strand
ATACCAAACCGAGCGTGCGACCGCCGGGACATGCGGCGCGCCCACGGGTGAAGACGCCCTGCTGCTGCGGATCGCCACCGCGCCGGACCAGGTGGAGGCGCAGTCGTGAGCACGCGCGCCACGGTGGCCGAACCGGCTGCGAACCCGCCCATCAACCCAGGCGATCAGATGGCACTCGACCCGGCACAGGATCCGGCGCGCCAGTTCGACCTGCAGCAGATCGCGCCCAAGCGGGAAGAGCGACTATTCCTGATCCTGTCGATCTTTATCGGGGTGCTGTCGGGTTTGCTGGTGGTTTCGTTCCGGTTGGCAATTGAGTGGATCAAGCTGCTGACTCTCGGCTCGGCACCCCACCCGGGCGAGCCGCGGCTGTTTATCGTGCCGGCCTGCGCCGGGCTTTTTGTTGCCGGGCTGGTGCGGTGGGTGTTCCCGGGGGCGCGCGGTTCGGGGGTCAACCAGACCAAGGCGGCGCTCTACATCTACAACGGGTTTATCTCGTTCAAGACAGTTACGGGCAAGTTCATTACTTCGGCCATCGCGATCGGCTGCGGACACTCGCTGGGACCCGAGGACCCATCGCTGCAGATTGGCGCGGGCGTGGCGTCGATTGTGGCGCGCAAGCTCCGTTTGTCGCGGCAGTCGCTGCGCTTGTTCGCGCCGATCGGGGCGGCGGCCGGGCTGGCAGCAGCGTTTAACGCGCCGATCTCGGCGATCCTGTTTGTGATCGAAGAGGTCATCGGCTACTGGAGCGCGGCGGTGCTGGGCTCGGTGGTGCTGGCGGCCATCGCGAGCGTGTCCGTGGCGCGCATTTTCTGGGGGTCCGCGCCGATGTTCCGGATTCCTTCCGTGACGCTGCGGGATCCGCGCGAGCTGACCGCTTACGCCGTCCTGGGCGTGTTTGGAGGGCTAAGCGCGTTTGTGTTCGCGCGGGCGCTTGGCTCCTTGCGGCCGCGTTTACGCGCCATGCCGGTGAATGTGCAGCTGTTTCAACCGGCGATTGCGGGGCTGCTGGTAGGGCTGATCGGGTATTTCGGGTTCCCGCAAGTGATGGGGCCGGGCTACGAGGTGATGGACCAGGCGCTGCACGGGCAGTACACCTGGGGAATGCTCGCCGCACTGGTGCTCTTAAAAATGCTGGCGACCACGCTCTCATTTTCAAGCGGCACGCCGGGCGGAATGTTCGCGCCTACCCTGTTTATCGGGACCATGCTGGGCGGCGCGGTAGGCACGGTCGCGCACACCTTGCTGCCGCACGCTTCGGGCGCGGTGGGCTCGTATGCGCTGGTCGGCATGGGGGTGCTGTTCGCGGGTTTCTTGCGGGCACCGCTGACTTCGGTATTCATGGTGCTTGAAACCAGCGGGAATTATTCGATTATCCTGCCCGTCATTTTGGCGAACACCATTGCGTATCTGCTGTCGCGCTCCCTGCAGCCGACGCCGATTTTCGAGCTGTTCACGCACCAGGACGGGCTCGACCTGCCCTCCATGGAGGAGCAGCGCGAGGAAGTCGGCTTGCATCTGGAGGACGCGCTCGTCCCCCTGCGGGTTCCGGTGCTGGGCGGTGGGGAAACCCTGAAAGCCGCGGCGGTGGAGCTGAGCCTGCACCCGGACGAACGGGCGATGGTCGTGCGGATGAACGATGGAACCTGCTACGTCATGCAGGTCAACGAGCTGGCGACGCTGGTGCAGACGCAGCCTGAATCCACGCTGCTGGAACGGGCGCTGCCAAAAGACCGGACGCCGCTGCTGTTCCCGGACCTGCCGCTCGATACGGCGCTGCGGCACCTGTCGCGCTGGCCGCTGCTGCCGGTGAGCAACCGCGCGCAGAAGGGCACGCTGGAGGGCATGGTGACGCTGGAGGATGTGCTGGCGCGGTACCAGCGGGGGTGAAGCTTTCCCGGATTGGAACTTGTCCGCGGCAAGGGATCAACGAGTAGGTTGCATGGATACCCGGTCGCCCTTACCCTCAAAGCACACGCACGATGCTGACCCTATTCC
>CAXTVG010000507.1:0-295 GCA_964247505.1 uncultured Acidobacteriaceae bacterium | reverse complement strand
CCTCGCGAGCCGGTCCATATTCACGTGGAGAAGGCAGATAGCGAAGCGAAATTCTGGCTTAGGCCGGAGGTTCAGGTAGCCTACAATGACGGCTACAGCGCCCGCACCCTCCGTGAACTGGTGGGGGTCGTCGAAGCGCGCAGAGCTGAGTTGGAAAGGGCTTGGAATGAGTGGTTCGGTTAGCGCTACAAGGGTCCGGTTCGATGTGGATTCCATGTGGGTCGAGCTCAGTGACGGGCGGGTTCTTGGAGTGCCGCTTGCCTGGTTTCCGCGCATGCTGAACGGCACGGACGCG
>CAXTVG010000506.1:1565-2313 GCA_964247505.1 uncultured Acidobacteriaceae bacterium | reverse complement strand
CTCGATGAACACGAGTTGCAGCAAAAAGCACCTGAACAGTTGAACGAATCGCCGGGGAGGTAGTCATGTGTGTATTGTTTCGAAGCTTCGCTTCAGCGGTCGTACTGTTGATTGTGGCGGCTCTCAATTGTGCCTACCTTGCCTTTCTGACTCCGGAAACGGGCTCGACCGCTTCAATAATCCTCGGCGCTTGCACAATTTCTTCGGCGCTGCTGGCCGGAGGCGGTGTGTTGGCTGGGATCTTCCTGCAAAGGATTTCCAATCGTCGCGAGGCCGCTTTCCGCGACACTTGCACTGCAATGAACCGCAAGGCGGGTGAGCCGATGAGCTCCGTGTTTCTCGAAACTCTGCATGCCCGCGAAAAGCAGCTAGCGCGGGCGAAACAGAAAACGCCCCCGGAACTGAAGCGCAGATTCGCAACCGATGTTCTGGTGTGCGTTCTTTGGGGTTTTGCCGTGAACGTGGCGGCCGATCATTTTCTTCCGGGAGAGAGCGAAGGAACGCGTCGCTATGCGCGAGAAGTTTTTTGCGTCCTGCTGGGATTCCTCGCCGTCTGCCTCTATGGAACATACAAGCTGCATCTCGTAAATCGAATACGAGGCCTGAAGCTTATCCAGATCATGATCGAACTGCGCCTTGCGAACTTGAGCGTGGAGGAAGTTGTACAACGAAAAGATTTGTGGGTGAGCCAATACCTCAGCCGACCGCTTTTGCAGATTATTTATGAATAGCTCGCATACAAATGGCG
>CAXTVG010000506.1:0-1555 GCA_964247505.1 uncultured Acidobacteriaceae bacterium | reverse complement strand
TCACACGGGGGCTTAGACCAAGCGGTGTCTGTGCTCTAGCACCAGCAACTATGCTTCTCGCCGCTGCGTTGACTCACAAGAACATGATCCACCCAGACATCGCCGCTGCCGGCGTAAAAGCGTCTGTGTTGAGACAGGCAGGTGTCACACCTACCCAGGCAGTGTACCTTGGCTACAATGCCCTATACGGCTGCCTGAGTGCAACATCAATGTGGACGGGGCAGCCTACCGGAGCCGCCTGTGAATCCAGTCGAGTGAATTGGTAAATGCCGACTCGTACAGCGAGCAGGACAAACAGAATGCCTTGAAAGTGACTTCTGTTTCTTTAGAGCGAGCGATCAGAGGCCATCTACATAAAGAGAGCTGGCGGCTATTTTAGCTGCCTCATTAGTCGAGTCGCGTGAATTACAAATGAGAATGGAGGCGGTCGTGGGTTTCGACAATTTAGAGGCATTCGCCTGGAGACTTAACTACAAGTCGGAGTACAGCCCTACCTGGGTTAGGATCGGCGGAAGTCTTTCCAGTGCTCTTCTGTTTATTTCGCTCTTGATCGTTTTCTCCGAGCAGACTCCTCACTGGCTCTGCGTTGTCTCGCATTTCGTTTTGCCGAGCTCTGCGCTTGGGATTATTGCTTCATTTGTAGCGCACGTGACCTCGTATAGACTACCCAGTGATCCTGAGTTCCTGAATGATGTCGACGTCTTTCTTATCGAGTACACGCCACAGGACGAGGCAGCGTTCACCCAACTTCAGACAGAGGCCGCCTTGGCTGGGCAAGTTACCTACGCCATACTTAAGCGCTGGCTAGACCTGGAACGGGAAGCCATACGCCTACGCGGAGCGGAGCAATCGCTAGCCCGTAAGCGAGCCGCCGAAATGCGACGCTGGCAGTTTCCCAACAAGAGACTCACACCGAATGCCAACAAATAACGGTCATTTGCGAAGAATGACAAATGGGCTGATAGGGAAGTGATGAACAGCTCTTCTAAGGCACTTGTCGAATCGGCGTCGAATAGCTGTGGTGAGTTTCCGCCGACATGAGCTGGGCGTCGCGGCTTGAGTACGTCAGCCAGGCCTGGACGCGAGACTGCCTAGTGGCAAGGCGCAGGAATCGGTTTAGGGGCAATTACAACACAAAGAAACGATAATCAACCCGTAAAGGAGAAAGCAAATGCTCAGACGGCTCACTAGCCTTCTCAGAGGAACCCTTGGATTGCTTGTGTCACGGATAGAGCGCCGCAACCCAGAAGCCCTGCTCGATGTAGAACAAGAGAACCTGCTCAAGCAGGCAGTCCGATTCAACAGCAGTCTGGTAGCGCATGCGGGCCTGGTCGAAAGCCTCATCGGTCAGATACATAAACTCGAAGCTGACCAGATCAGCCTTCAGGCGAAAACCTCTGCCAGTATTTGGCTTGGCAGCCGGGAAGCAGCCGGACAGTACGCTCTGCGGCTTCAGACTGTTGACCGGGAGCTGGAAGAGAACCATAAGCAGTTGATTCAGGCCGAAACGACGTATAAGGAAATGTTGCGCGCGCGTGACGTCGCATTCTCAGCT
>CAXTVG010000505.1:0-2319 GCA_964247505.1 uncultured Acidobacteriaceae bacterium | reverse complement strand
CCCCTACACTCACCCAAGTTCCACTGCTCCACTTGTGCTCTGCCTTTGAACGCCATGCCCACACAGACCCTAGCGCCCCCCTCAGCCCTATCCTCCGTCCGCGTTGAAGCCGCCCGTGCCGCCTCCCACGCTCCCCGCTACTACCGCCCCGAGCTCGACGTCCTTCGCTGCCTGGCATTCTTCCTGGTCTTCAGCTCCCACGTCCTCCCCTTCCCGCACGCGGCGCTCGGCTTCCACTGGCTCTACGCCGTCCAGGAGGGTGTCTCCGGCGGCGTTCCCTTGTTCTTTATCCTCACCTCATTCCTCATCACCGAGCTGCTGCTGCGTGAGCAGGACGCGACCGGCACAGTCCACATCCGCGCCTTCTATCTCCGCCGCATCCTCCGCATCTGGCCGCTCTACTTCCTGGCGCTCGCCCTCGCGTTTCTCCTGCCCCACGCCGTCCACAGCTTCGACCCCATCGGGGGCTATCTCGCGCCCTTTCTCCTGCTCACCGGCAACTGGGTCATCGTCGCGCACGGCTGGTTCCACAACCCGCTGCTGACACCGCTCTGGAGCACCCCGGTCCAGGAGCAGTTCTACCTGCTCTGGCCCCTGCTCATCGCCGCCTGGGGCCGCCGCGGCATCACCGCCGCCATCGCCTGCGTCCTTCCCCTGGCCTGGGCTGTCGATTACGCCCTCCCTGCCCTGCACTTCACGCGAAGCCCCGCGCTCTGGTGCAACTCCATCAACCAGTTCCAGTTCTTCGCCCTCGGCTCCGCCCTCGCCCTCCTCGTACACCGGCGCGCCTTCCACCCGCCCGCCTGGGCCCGCGCGCTTTTCTTCCTTGGCGGCGCGGCCGCCTTCTTCCTGTCCGGAACCCCGTGCCACTTCATCAACGACTTCATGCCCTCAACCCCCGCCCAAACTCTCGCGGGCTATCTCGCCCTCGACGCCGGCTGCCTGCTCCTCTGCCTCGCCTTCCTCGGCGCCCGCATGCCGGCGCTCACCCGCCCTTTCATCTATCTCGGCAAAATCTCCTTCGGCCTGTACATCTTTCACTACACCATCCTTGCCATCGTCGCCGCCGGGGTGAAGAAAAAACTCCACCTCGGAGCTACCCTCCAGCTTTCGACCACCTACGTCCTCACCGCCCTCGCGTCCATCGCGGTAGCCTCGCTTTCCTACCGCTACTTCGAGCTTCGCTTTCATCCGCTCCCGCCCGGCTTAAAGCGCGTTTCCAGCCTTTGCTTTGCGATTACGGGCTAAACTAAAGGCCGGAAGGGAGCCGCGCATGCAAACCGAATCCGCCGTTCAACTCGAAATCACACTCTCCCCCTACACGCAGGAAACCCTGAAAGAGCTGCTCGAAACAGACAAGCTTGATGCAGAGCAAGTTTCCAGGTTTCTTGAACAGTCTGTGGCCAAACAGAGCTTTAACACGCTGCTGGTCGAGATTCACGCCCAAAATCGTGACGTGGACCCCGAGTTGCTGCAAGCCGAGGTCGACGAAGCTGTCCGCGAGGTGCGAGCGGAAATGCGGCAGGAACGCGAAAATGGGCTGCGCTGACACTTGCGCGTCGTCCTAGACACAAACATATTCGTGTCCTCCTTGCTGACTCCCAAGGGTTCGGCCGCGCTCGCCGTAGAAGCCTGGCGCAACGGCCGATATTTCTTGTTGGTTGCGGAACCGCAGCTCATCGAACTCAGGCGCACGTTGAAGAAGCCCGCAATCGCGGCCCGCATCCGGCCTCACCTGGCTGGTCGGCTTATCAACGAATTGCACGGATTTACCGTACGTCTTGACTCCCTGCCCCGCATCACTCGCTCCCCCGATCCAGACGACAACTTCCTTCTCGCCATGGCAGAAATCGGTAAAGCCGATTATCTCGTCACTGGCGACAAAGCCGGCCTGCTCCTGCTCAAGCGCCATGCCGGCGCCAGCATTCTTACCCTGCGCGCATTCGCGGACCTGCTCGCACCCCCGCCTGCCTTAAACTAGAGGAGAAAGAAGGCGCACCCATGGCAGACTCCAATCACAACGGCTATCAAGCGAACACCACCACCGGACTCCGGCTCAAGGTCGGCTTGGCCGAAATGCTTAAGGGCGGCGTCATTATGGACGTCACCGACGCCCACCAGGCCGAGATCGCCGCGCGAGCGGGCGCGGTGGCCGTCATGGCGCTCGAGCGCGTCCCCGCCCAGATCCGCGCCGAAGGCGGCGTCGCCCGCATGGCCAGCCCGAAAATCATCCGCGAAATCATGGCCTCCTCCTCCATCCCCGTCATGGCCAAGGCCCGCATCGGCCACTTCGTCGAGGCCCAGGTCCTCCAGGAGCTC
>CAXTVG010000504.1:0-2323 GCA_964247505.1 uncultured Acidobacteriaceae bacterium | reverse complement strand
GTCCTTAAGGTCATGAATTGCCGCCCGATTCGAGATCGTGGCGACTATGTACATTAGGACTACGCTGAAGAACGGCACTCCAAGGCCGAAGTAGAACTGCGTGACTGTCATTAGTCCGTTCTCCATGCCGATTGTCGTGCGGCTGCATTGAGAATGACAGTGCTTGGAGGAGAAGGCAAGTTACTTGAGTGAGCAGCGTCGTCAAGCAGACGCGCGAAAACCTCGTTGGACAGGAGGCGTCCGCGGGCGGTCAGGGCCACTATCTCGCTCCGTAAAGAGAGCAGGCCATCTTCGGCTAAGCCGGCGAGAACCGAGCGGTAAGCCTCGACCGGCTCGGGACCGAACTCCTGGCGCAACGCAGCGAGCGAAATGCCTGCGTTGCGGCGCAGGCCCAGGAACCAAGCTTCTTCGAGCTCCTGCGCGGGAGTGAGGCGGTCAGGCTCCTGGAACACGGGCTGGGCCAGGAAGGCTTCGAGCTCGTCTCCCGTGGCAAACCTGGCGGCGGCACCGGTTTCGGAGCGGAGCATGGAGTGGGCGTCCACTCCGAGGCCAAGATAGGGCGAACGGCGCCAGTAACGCTCGTTATGGCGGGACTGGCCGCCGGGACGGGCGAAGTTGGAGATTTCGTACTGGGCGAGCCCGGCTTGGGCAAGCCGCCCGCAGGCTTGCTCGTACCAGTCCGCGACCGCGTCGTCATGAGGCAGCAGAGCCGCACCGTAGCGGATGCCGCCACGCAAGGCTTCCGCGCCCAGCCGGGAGTCCTCGTCCAGCTCAAACATATAGATACTCGCGTGGTTGAGCGGCGCATCAACGAGCAGATCGACCGAGCGGGCCCAGCTGCCAGAGGTTTGGCCGGGAAGACCGGCAATGAGGTCGGCGGAGATATGCGCCACGCCCGCGCGGTGGATGCGCTCGATCTCGCCGAGTGCCTCGGCTCCGGAATGGGTCCGGGCCGTGGCGCGGGCCTCCCCGTCGACAAACGACTGGACGCCGAACGAGATGCGGTTCACCCCGGCTTCGAGCGCGGCTTCGAGCGTCGCGGGCTCGAGCTGCAGCGGGGCGCCTTCAAGGGTGATCTCGGCGTCGGGGTCGATGGCGAATTCGGCGTGGATGGCTGCGAAGAGTTCCTGCACAAGCACAGGCGGAAGCAGCGAAGGCGTTCCCCCGCCCAGGTAGACCGTATCGACGCGCCGGGGCAGCAGCAGCCCGCGCGCTGCCGCCCAGGCCCGCGCGCCCGCGAGTTGCCGCCGGACAGCGCCGATGTAGGCGGGCATGGCCGACGCCGGGTATACGCCGGACGCAAAGTTGCAAAAAGTACACTTCGCGCGGCAAAACGGGACCGAAACGTAGAGGCCGAGCGGATCGCTGTGCCGGGGGAGCGCCATAGCTCTATTTTCGCGTACTCGCCTCCGCAGCCCGATAGAATGGAACTACCCCCATGGCAGAGGCAGCCCCCCAGCAGAACGAAGACGACGTAGTCGGCAAAGCGTACGACGGGCGCTTGATGCGGCGGCTGCTCACCTACCTGCGCCCGTACAAGGGGGTCGCGGCGGCATCGCTGGTTGCCATCCTGCTCAAGGCCGGCATCGACGTGCTGGGGCCTTACCTCTTTAAGGTCGCGCTGGACCTGTACCTAACGCCGCATGCGCCGGGCGCGAAGCACTCGTTTCTCGCCCGCTACCTGAGCCCGCGGGCCGCGGCGGGCGTTACGGAACTGGCCGGGCTGTACTTCGGCGCGCTGCTGCTCGGCTACGCGCTCGAGTTCATGCAGACCTATGTGCTGCAGTGGATGGGCCAGAAGGTGATGTTCGACATGCGCCGCGAGATCTTCGGGCACATGCAACGCATGCACATCGGCTTTTTCGACCGCAATCCGGTCGGGCGGTTGGTGACGCGGCTCACGAGCGACGTGGACGCGCTGAACGAGATGTTTACCTCGGGAATCTTCGCGATTTTCGAGGATGTGTTTGTGCTGATCGGCATCGTGGCCGTGATGCTCTCGATGAGCTGGTGGCTGGCGCTGCTGACCTTTGCGGTACTGCCGATTATCTTCCTCATCACGCGGGTATTCCGTAAGTACGTGAGGGAGTCGTACCGGCGCATTCGAGCCGCGGTGGCGCGGATCAACGCGTACACGCAGGAACACATCACCGGCATGTCGCTGGTGCAGCTTTTCAATCGCCAAGGGCGAGCGTTCGACGACTTTGAGGCGATCAACCGCACGCACATGGTCGCGTTCAAGGATTCGATCCTGGCCTACGCGCTCTACTATCCGGGCGTTGAGCTGTTAAGCACCATCGCGATCGCGCTGGTGGTGTGGGTG
>CAXTVG010000503.1:0-2342 GCA_964247505.1 uncultured Acidobacteriaceae bacterium | reverse complement strand
TGCCAACCCTGCGCGAAATCTGGGGCGACGCGGCGGCCTATTTCACCCCGCGCGATCCGCGCTCGCTCGAGGCCCTGGTAAGACGGCTGGCCGCGGAGCCGGAGGAAGTGGCCGCGCTCGGCGCACGCGCCCTGGCGCACGCTCGCGCGCGGTATACGGGCGACGCGATGGTGGCGCAGCATGAGGCGCTGTACGCGTCGCTGGCCCGGGTTCCCGTCGCATGAGCGCAATGCGCATCGTGTACTGCGCGCACTCGCTCCGCTCCGATTGGAACAACGGCAACGCGCACTTTCTCCGCGGGCTGCTGAGTGGGCTTGGCGCGCTCGGCCACTCGGTCACGGCTCTGGAATCCGAGAACAGCTGGTCTTACACGAACCTGCTCGGCGAGGGCGAGCGTGGCCGGCAGTCGCTTGCGCAGTTTGCGGCGGCATACCCGGATCTGGACGTGCGCACCTACGTGGACGTGCGCGACGTTGTGCTCGAAAACATGCTGCGCGATGCCGACATCGTCATCGTCCACGAGTGGAACGATCCGGCGCTGGTGGACCGGGTTTTCGCGCTTCGGGAGCAGCGCGGGTTTCGCGCGCTGTTCCACGACACGCACCACCGCGCCTCATCGAGCCCCGAACAGTTGAGCCGTCTGCGCGTTGCGGAGTTTGACGGCGTGCTCGCGTTTGGCGAAGCCTTGCGCCGCATCTACCGCGAGCGCTGGGGCGCCGGGCGCGTGTGGACGCTGCACGAGGCCGCGGACATCTCTGTTTTTAAACCGCAGCCCGAGCAGGCGCCCGAGCGTGATTTAGTTTGGATCGGCAACTGGGGCGATGGCGAACGCACCGCCGAGTTGGCGAAATTTCTGCTCGAGCCCGCGCAGGAGCTGCCCGCGCGCGACGCGCTGGTGTACGGCGTCCGCTATCCATCCGAAGGCCTTGAAGCACTTGCACAGGCAGGCGTGGCTTACGGCGGCTATCTCGCTAACCTGGACGCCCCCGCCGCGTTCGCGCGCGCCCGCTGCACCGTCCACGTGCCCCGCCGCCAGTACGCCGCCGAGCTGCCCGGCATCCCGACTATCCGCGTCTTCGAGGCGCTTGCCTGCGGCATCCCGCTGGTTTCCGCGCCCTGGCAGGACACAGAGCAGCTCTTCTGCCCGCACGACTTTGCCTGGGCCCGCGCCGGCGCGGGCCCAGGCAAAGTCGTGCGGGCAGAAGAGCTGCTCTGTGTCCTGCCAGGGCGCGGAAACCAGCGGGATGCCGCAGGCAAGCGCCTCGAAGACGCGGATAGTCGGGATGCCGGGCAGCTCGGCGGCGTACTGGCGGCGGGGCACGTGGACGGTGCAGCGGGCGCGCGCGAACGCGGCGGGGGCGTCCAGGTTAGCGAGATAGCCGCCGTAAGCCACGCCTGCCTGTGCAAGTGCTTCAAGGCCTTCGGATGGATAGCGGACGCCGTACACCAGCGCGTCGCGCGCGGGCAGCTCCTGCGCGGGCTCGAGCAGAAATTTCGCCAACTCGGCGGTGCGTTCGCCATCGCCCCAGTTGCCGATCCAAACTAAATCACGCTCGGGCGCCTGCTCGGGCTGCGGTTTAAAAACAGAGATGTCCGCGGCCTCGTGCAGCGTCCACACGCGCCCGGCGCCCCAGCGCTCGCGGTAGATGCGGCGCAAGGCTTCGCCAAACGCGAGCACGCCGTCAAACTCCGCAACGCGCAGACGGCTCAACTGTTCGGGGCTCGATGAGGCGCGGTGGTGCGTGTCGTGGAACAGCGCGCGAAACCCGCGCTGCTCCCGAAGCGCGAAAACCCGGTCCACCAGCGCCGGATCGTTCCACTCGTGGACGATGACGATGTCGGCATCGCGCAGCATGTTTTCGAGCACAACGTCGCGCACGTCCACGTAGGTGCGCACGTCCAGATCCGGGTATGCCGCCGCAAACTGCGCAAGCGACTGCCGGCCACGCTCGCCCTCGCCGAGCAGGTTCGTGTAAGACCAGCTGTTCTCGGATTCCAGAGCCGTGACCGAGTGGCCGAGCGCGCCAAGCCCACTCAGCAGCCCGCGGAGAAAGTGCGCGTTGCCGTTGTTCCAATCGGAGCGGAGCGAGTGCGCGCAGTACACGATGCGCATTGCGCTCATGCGACGGGAACCCGGGCCAGCGACGCGTACAGCGCCTCATGCTGCGCCACCATCGCGTCGCCCGTATACCGCGCGCGAGCGTGCGCCAGGGCGCGTGCGCCGAGCGCGGCCACTTCCTCCGGCTCCGCGGCCAGCCGTCTTACCAGGGCCTCGAGCGAGCGCGGATCGCGCGGGGTGAAATAGGCCGCCGCGTCGCCCCAGATTTCGCGCAGGGTTGGCA
>CAXTVG010000502.1:0-2347 GCA_964247505.1 uncultured Acidobacteriaceae bacterium | reverse complement strand
GGGTTGGAGTGCCGGGTGGACCAGGACCCGAAGCTGCTCGGGCTGCGGCTTGCCGAAGAATTGCTGCGGCAGGGTGCGGGGGCGCTGCTGTCGAGTTAAGGTTTGAAAAGAACACACGCCACGAAGTGGCCGCCAGCCGCGCAGGCGGTTTTGTTTTTATCTGGAATAAATCATGACTCAGTCGCTCGCAGGCAAGCGCATCGTCGTAACCCGCACCCGCGAACAGGCGAGTGGTTTGGCACTGGCGCTGCGGGAGCTCGGGGCCGAGGTGCTGGAGATTCCGACGATCCGGATCGAGCCGCCCGCGTCCTATGCTCCCCTGGACGCCGCGCTGGCCCGGTTGAGCGGCTACGACACGCTGCTGGTCACAAGTGCGAACACGGTGCGGGTGCTGGTTTCGCGAAAGCCGTCGCCTTGGGGTGGGCAGCCATTTACGGTGGCGATTGGCCCGGCAACGGCGCAGGCGCTGCGGGAAAGCGGGCTGCGGGTGGACTTGCAGCCGGAGCCGTCGGTGGCGGAGTCGGTTGTGCGGGAGCTTGCGCCCGGCGCGGCGGGCAAGCGCATGCTGCTCGTGCGGGCAGCGGTGGCACGGGAGATTTTACCTGACGCGCTGCGGGAAGCCGGGGCTACCGTGGACGTCGTTGAGGCGTACCGGACGGTGTTGGCGGAGGAATCGCGTGATCTGCTT
Source organism: uncultured Acidobacteriaceae bacterium (assembly GCA_964247505.1). Lineage (GTDB taxonomy): Bacteria > Acidobacteriota > Terriglobia > Terriglobales > Acidobacteriaceae > EB88. The sequence goes on along the minus strand of CAXTVG010000502.1, from coordinate 1,659 downwards.
CGTGCCGCGTTCGCAGCGCCTGTTGATGCGGTGACGTTTACGAGTTCCTCGACGGTGGACAACTTTTTCGCGCTGCTCGGGGACGGCGACGCGGAACGCGCTTTGGCTTCTACGAACGCCTGTTCGATTGGGCCGATCACGAGCCAGGCTTTACGCGCGCACGGAGTGGAGCCTGCGGTTGAGGCTGCCGATCACGATGTGAATGGGCTCGTCGGGTCCATCGTTCGCCTGTTTGCCTGCGATTGAGGGGCTATGCGGAGCACTGCTGCCCAGTACAGAGCGGGAGTCTGGGTTGAGACTTGCTGCGGATGAAAACCGGTCCTTCGCTTTCGCGAAGGAAACCCACGTCTCAAAATCGAGACGTGGGGCACCCGTGTTGTTCGCCGCGCAGGTACGGTGAAGCGGAATCAGTCGATGGTGAGAACGATTTTGCCGCCTGATCCGCCCTTTTCCGCGACCCGCGTCGCTTCCTGGACCTGCTCGAGTGGAAAAGTCTTTGCGATCGGAATGTGAAGCGCGCCGTTTGCTACGTCGAAGGCGAGCTCTTCCAGGCGAGAAGCATCGGGCTGGGCCCTGACCATTTCGACGCGAATGCCGCGCCCCGGCTGGGTCTTTGGAGGGCCGACTGCGGTTGCATACACGCCGTTGTCGCGGAGGGTCTTGAGGGCGTGCTCACCCACAACCCCGCCGACAGTATCGGCGACTACATCCAGGTCGTGCAGATGGCCCATTTCTTCCGGCATGTCGAGGGCGACGACCTGTTGCGCGCCGAGCTTCGCGGCTTCTTCGCGCTGTGAAGCTCGGACGCCGGCGAGCACCTTGGCCCCGTGCTGCTTGGCGACGTGGACAGCTGTGCGCCCCACGCTGCCGAGCGCCCCGGTGACGAGCACGGTCTGGCCGGGCTCGACCTTGGCGGCGCGCTCGATCAGCTGCGCGCCGGTGGTGAGCACGAGCGGCAGCGCGGCGGCCTGCTCAAAGGAAAACGCATCGGGAATGGGGGCCAGGACATCGGCTTTCGCGGTGGTGTACCCGGCATAGGTGCCATTGGCTTGGGCCATTACGCGCTGGCCTTTTTGCCAGCCGGCCGCGCCGGGGCCAAGCTCGTCGACCTCGCCGGACAGATCGATACCTAGGATCTCCGGCAGATCGAGCGGGTAGATGTCTTTCATCGCGCCGGAGCGCAGCTTCCAGTCGATGGGATTGATGCTGGTGGCGCGCAGGCGCACGCGGACCTCGCCGTTGCCGACCTCGGGCAGGTCTTCATCGGTTTCAAAGCTCAGCTGGCTGGCGTCGCCGTAGTTGTGCAGAATCACTGCTTTCATCTTTGCGTTGCTCCTCTCATTCGGTGAGATGCGGGCGCACCTGTTAGCATCAATTGAATCCACGTATTGGAGCTGCGATGCAGGCCATTCTTGCGCTCGAAGACGGGCGCATCTTCCGTGGCGAGGGCTACGGAGCCGCGGGCGAATGCTCGGGCGAGGTGGTTTTCAACACCTCTCTGACGGGCTATCAGGAAATTTTCACCGATCCTTCATACGCGGGCCAGATTGTCGTCCTGACCAACCCGCAAATCGGCAATTACGGCACCAACCAGGCAGACCAGGAAGCGCCCCGGCCCTATATCGAGGGCCTGATCGTGCGCGAGTTCTCGGCCGTGAG
>CAXTVG010000501.1:0-2360 GCA_964247505.1 uncultured Acidobacteriaceae bacterium | reverse complement strand
GCGGGCGCGCTCAGCGCGGCGTCCTCCGGCAAATACTTAAGCACCACATCGTACTTGCCGGCGAGGTTGGTTTTGTCGAGGACGGTACGCTTCAGCGTCCCGGCCAACTGGTCAGCGAAATGGGACATGGGCATGGCAACGGCGTCAATCTCTTCCATGTGGCTAGTCCCAACGTTGTGCACCAGCATGCACCCGGCGCAAACCTGTTTCAGCGGCCCGTCCTGCGGAGTTTGGGCGCCGCTCTCCTTCAACTTGGGGCCGTCTTTATCCACGACCAAATCAAAGACCGGAAGCGTCTTCGTTACGGTGTGCACCTTCGCCTGGAAGCGATCCGCAAGCATGGACGAGAGCATGGCTTCCCGCTGCTCCTTGGTGACGTGCGCGAGCTCCGCGCCGGGGTCGACCACCTTGGCCTCGATATCGTAGCGCGCATCCTCAGCCCACTTGGGAATGCCGGAGATCAAGTCCTCGCGAATCCCATATGCCCCCGATAAGAGTCCTTTGAGCCCCACGTTTTTCGCTTGGTATTTAGCGTTTTGGTAGTTAACGCTCATGCTGCCGTCGCCGACCGTGTGCGGCTTGATGGAGACCACATCGTAGGCGGGCTGCTGCGCCCGGGCGGCTCCGAGCGCGGATAGAAAAAGAGAGAGCAACAGGGCGACATTTCTAACCGGCATACACACAATCCCCTCTAATTCGCCGACGGTTTCTCGACATGATCCACTACCAAAACCTCAGCAGGCGCTCGGGTCGCGTCGAGCTTCAGCCCGTCCTGCTCCTGCATCGCGGTGTACAGATTCGGCGGCGGATTGCTGTTGTCGGCGGGCGGCGGCGGCAGTTTCGCGCCCCCGAACTGCGAGTCGTCCGGGGTCCAGTTCAGGGGGAAGTCATAGCGTCCGCTCAGGCCGGTCTGGTCCAGCGCCGGGCGGTCCAGAACCGCGCTCTGCAGAAACGTCGCAAACTCGCCCATGGTCGCGTTGACGACCGTGAGGTCACCCGGCCTCCCACGAAAGAAAAATCCCGGAAGCCCGTTCGGGTCGCCCTGGCTTTTCGTCATTTTCTCGCCGGATTTCGCGACGCTCAGCGCATACACCGGCATCTCCCGCTTGTCACGGTGGAAGCTCAGCTTATAGCGGTCGGCAAGCAGCTTCTGCACCATGCTTTTCCACTGCTTCAGGCTGGGCGCGCCTTCGCCGTCGGGCTGCGCGTCGATGTCGAACTTGTCCGTATCCGCCCACGGCGGCATCCCGATGACCTGCTTGCTTTGCACGTCATAGGAGAGTGAAATCAGCTCATTCAGGCTCATATTGACCACGTGCAGACGGCGGCCGTTCACCGCGAAGGCCTTGCCCTTTTCGTCCGGCTTGGTCGGCTTGATGGTCGCGACCTCGAAACTCGGGTCCGCGTTCGCGGCCATCGCTGGCGCGCGCGGCGTCGGCGGAGGGATGGTCCACTCCGTTTCCGGCGTGGCGCGGGTCAGTACCAACGGCAAGGGGTTCGGCCCCTGGCTCCATGTGCCGGTGATAGTCTTGCCGTCCGGGCTCAGCTTGCCCTCATACGTGCCGCCGATGAGCGTGAGCGACATCTTGACGTTTGCGCCGTCGAGCGTGGTTTTGGTCACCGGCATCGGGTTGCCGCCCTGGTCGATGCTGTAGAACTCCGCCTTGTACCCGCCCGCGTCCGCCTTGGAAATCTTGACCACGGTGCGCAGGTCGCGTCCGGCGTGGAGCGTGCCTTGCCAGTCGCCTGCCAGGGTTTGGGCCTCGGCCGGCGCGGTGCTCGCGGCTTGCGCGCCGGCCTGGATAGGCGAAAACCCCAGCCCCAGCGCGGCAGACAGCGCGACGCAGGAGAACAGCAACTCTCTGACGCGGCCAACCTTACAGCGAACCTGCTCGAGCATGACCAATGGACTCTCCCCGACCGCATTCCGCTACCACCATACAGGCAAGTTGCATCCCTTTCACCAGCCAATTGAGCGACCACCACTTCCCACTGAGGAGCTTTGCTCTGAACGGCCTGCGAGTCAAGCAGAATCCAGATGGAAGCATAAAGAAAGCCGAGAGCAAAGGGCCGCGCCTCAAAGCGTGTTCCGGTCCTTGTATGCTGAGCTTTACCCATGGCATCGGACCTATCTTCCTTTATTCGCGGCCTTCCCAAGGCAGAGCTGCATCTTCACCTCGAAGGCACAGTGACGCCCGAAACACTGGTCGACCTGAGCGCCCGGCATGGCGCGCCGATGGATTTGAGGGCGGCGCGGGCGCTGTATGAGTACACAGACTTTTCGGGTTTTCTGCTGGCTTTCAAGGCCATCACGGGCGAGCTTCGGACCCCGGAGGACTATGAGCTGGTGACGCTGCGGA
>CAXTVG010000500.1:0-2360 GCA_964247505.1 uncultured Acidobacteriaceae bacterium | reverse complement strand
GAGCCGGACTGCAACATCCCTTCCACGGAAAGCTTTGCGCGGCACTGCTTGTACGGCAAAACCTACGCCGCGGAGCAGCTGGGCGTTGACGTCAAAATCGGCTTCAACCCGGACTCGTTCGGCCATGCGGCAGGGCTGCCGACCATCCTGAAGCACGCGGGCTATAAGTACTACGTGTTTCTCCGACCGCAGGAGCATGAAGGGAGCTACCCCAGGCTGTTCTGGTGGGAAGGCCCAGACGGGTCGCGCGTTCTGGCGTACCGGATCTACGGCTCTTACGATTGGCTGGCCGACCATCTCGAGGACTCAGCCGCCCACGCGTTCCCCGAGGGCGCTCAGGACGGCGCGTTTTTCCTCGGCGTCGGCGACCACGGCGGAGCGGTCACCAAAGAGCAGCTGAGAAAAATCTCGGCGGCGATGCAGAGCGGGTCCAAACCGCGGCTGGAGGGGAGCACGGTGGGCCGGTTCTTCGCGGCGCTCGACGGACCCTGCCGGCGGGGTCGATTCCGGTGGTGCGCGGAGACCTGCAGCACCACGCGCGCGGCTGCTACTCGGCTTGCGGCGAGGAAAAATACCAAAACCGGCGCGCCGAGCACGAGCTGTTCCGGACCGAGTCGGTCGCGGCGCTCGGGTCTTTGCAGGAATATCCGGGACCGATGATCGTTGGCTCTTGGGAGCGCGTGCTGTTCAACCAGTTCCACGACGTGCTGGCCGGCACCTCGCTCTACTCCGACTACGAGAACGCGCGCGACGGCATTGGGTACGCCTGCCAGCTGGCGCTCGAAAACCGAAACACCCACCTGCTCCAGATGGCAAAGAAAGTGAACCTCAGCGATGTGCCGGAAGGCGCAGTCTTCGCTTTCAACCCGCTGCCCTGGGCGCGCAAGTGCCGGCTCGAGTTCCCCTACGCCACCAACACAACAACAGAGCGCTTCCCCGCCCTGAAAGCGCAGGACGGCACCGTCACGCCCCTCCAAATGCGCCCGTCGGCAAGTATGACGAACTTCTACCCGCGTTTATCTGCATGGGTCGACTTGCCGGCTTGCGGCTACAAGGTCTTCACAATCGAGCGCGAAGGGCCCGCTTCCGCCGCACCCGCGCGCCCGTCCGCCGTGGCGAGCGATGCGTTCGGGCTCGCGAGCCTTAAGGCAGAGGACGGCACAGAGCTGCTGGCCGGTCCTATGGGGCTGGTCGTCATCGAGGACAAGAGCGACACCTGGGCCCACGGGGTCGACGCGTTCCGTAAGGAACTGGGGCGGCCCACGTTTGTGTCCTCCGAGGTAGTCGAGGAAGGCCCGGTACTGCGGATGACCCGGCAGAAGCTCACCTGGCGCGGCTCTGCGATCGCGGTTGAGATCTCCGAGTTCGCGGCATCCGATGCGGTTGAGCTGCGCTTCATCGTTGACTGGCGCGAGCATGAGCAGATTCTGAAGCTCGAAGTGCCTGCGAAGTTGACCTCGCCGAAAGTCTTCGCAAAAGTACCGGGCGCGGCGCTGGAGCGCGCGGCCACAGGCAACGAGGAGCCTTATCAGGACTGGGTCGCGCTCCAGGGCGAGGAGTACACGCTGGCGCTGGCCAACAACTCCACCTACAGCTACGACTGCAAGGACAACCTGCTGCGTACCATCCTCATCCGCTCCGCGCCGTACGTGCGGCACAATCCCAACAAGGTGGACGTGAACGGCACCGAGGCATGGCAGGACCAGGGACGCCAGGAAAGAAAGTTTTGGCTGATGTGCGGAAAGGGCGCATACACGCAGCTTGCCCTGGACCGGCGGGCGACAGCGCTGCAGACCCCGGCGGAATACGTACTGGACTCGCGGCACACCGGGCCCGAGCCGCGCGAGCGAGGGTTCCTGGAGCTAAGCCCGGATACCGTGGAAGTGCTGGCCGTGAAGCGCGCGGAAAAGGGCGGCGCCGTTGTGGTGCGCGTACAAGAGCGATCGGGTAAGCAAACAACAGCCCGGCTGCATAGCGGGCCGCTTGCGCTAGACCAGGAGCTCTCACTCGCGCCATGGGAGCTCAAGACAATTTCCATAAATATGCAAGGGAGTACCACTCGCCGGATGCGCTATGTAGGAATGCTCGAGGAACCTGGAAACTGAGATTTGTCTGTAGCAGGATTGTTTGACAGCCTAAATTGAGAGGCCACGCAGCGAGATACCGAAGGATTGTGGGGGCACGGCGTCCAGCTATGAAATGCGAAACAGGTTGACCGCCGCTGCCCTGATAACGGCTGAACATAATCTTCAGTAGGCTGCCGCAGCTCACGCGCCGCGCCGCCAAAACGGTCCTTTTCGCGCCAGCGGGCTGGCTCCTGACTAGCTAGAGCGAATTAGCTGATGGTATAAAGTCTGCTA
>CAXTVG010000499.1:0-2363 GCA_964247505.1 uncultured Acidobacteriaceae bacterium | reverse complement strand
AAGTAGCCGTAGCCATGGCGCGGCTCGCCGCCTCGGGGCTGCTGCTGCGCAGCTTCGAGAAGATGAGCCAATCGGACCTGGGCTTCAGACCCGATCACGTCGTGACCGCTTATTACTCGCTGCTAGCGCTGCTCGCGCTCGGGGCTCCGTGGCTCCCCGCGCGGCGGGCGCTCCAGGTCGACCCGGCGACGCTGCTAAGAGAGGATTGAGCCTTCCCGTCCTTGTCAAAACCTGGTCTCATTCCCTCCGGAGCAAAAGGGCCGGGTCGGCGAGCGACGCCCTGCGCGCCGGGAGCGCGACTGCCAGCAGCGCAGGCCCGAGCAGCAGCGCTGCGGAGGCAGCGAGCACGGGCAGCGCCGTCCCGCGCGCGTCAAAAAACCGCGCCCGCAGCGCCCAGCCCGCGAGCGCCGCACACGCCAAGCCGAATGCGCTGCCGAGTGCGAGCCAGCGGCCTTCCTGCTTGAGCAGCAGTTTGACGATCACGTCGCGCGGTGCGCCGAGCGCGAGCCGAATGCCGATCTCTTTCTCGCGCAGCGAAACCTCGTACGCCAGCAGCCCGTAAGTGCCGAGGATGGCAAGGAAAAGCGCGGTCGCGGCAAAGGCGGCGGAGGCGCGCATCAAAAAGCTGCGCTGGGCGACCTCGCGGGCCATGACTTCGTCCATCGATTCGGCCCATCGCGACGCGGCTTCGGGGTAGCGTTTACGAAGCACCGCTTCCACAGTGCGGGCCATCGCCGGGGCGTTACGGGCGACCCGGACCGCCAGAATTGCGTAGCCGCTCGGGTCCTGGGAACGCGGAATGTACAGGTCCGGCTCCGGTGCCGCATCGAGCGAGGAGTTGTGTGCATCGGCGGCAACGCCGACCACCGTAGCCCAGCCGCCGTTTTTCGCCTGCAGCTCGCCCGAGCGGATGCGATGGCCCACGGCAGACTCGCCCGGCCACTCGCGGGCGGCGAGCGCCTGGTTGACGATGGCGACCGGATTGCGCCCGTCATCGGCATTGTTGAAATCGCGGCCTTCCCGCAGTGTTTGCCCGATCGCGCTGAAGTAGCCGGGGTTGACCGCGAACGAGTTCGGGTTGAGGGTTACGGCGTGGTCCCACAGGCTGGGGTGCGCGTCGGAGGCGAAATCGAAGCGGTTGACCGCATGGCCGAGTGGCTGGTGGTCGGTCGCGGCGACGGCGACGACGCCGGGCAGCCCGCGCAGGGTCCGGGCGGCGTCCTCGATCTTGCGCTCCGCGTCCTGCTTTGAGCCGGAAGCCGTGAACTGCACGTGCGTCATCACAAGCCGTTCCGGGTTAAAGCCGAGCGGCTGGTGCAGCAGCACCCACACGCTCGCGACCAGCCAACCCGCGCAGGCCAGCAGCACCAGCGTGAGACTGAGCTGGGCGACGACCAGGAACCGGCCCGCGCGCTTGAGGCTGCCGGTCGATGAGCCCCGGCTCGCGCCTCCGAAGTCGCGCACGAGCTCCGGGCGCAGCAGGCGGCGGGCGGGAAGAGTGGTTATCGAAAGCGCAACAGCAGCCGCCACAGCGATGGCAAAGAGAACAACAGGCCAGTCGAGCGAGGCGTGCGCGAGCCGCGGGAGGCGCACCGTCGACGCGTCCCGCAGCAAGTGAAGAATGCCCCAGGCAAACAGCAGGCCGAAAGCCGCCCCGAGCGCGACGAGCAAGCTGTTCTCGATCAGCATCTGGCCGAGCAGCTGGCGCAAAGTCGCGCCCAGGGTTACGCGCATGGCCAGCTCTTCACGGCGGCGGATCGCGCGCGCCAGCAGCAGGTTCGCGAGGTTGGCGCAGGCGATCGCGAGCAGCAGCCCGCAAGCCGCGAAGCTCGCGTAGAGCGTGGTTTCGGTATCCGCGCCGATGAGCCACTCGGCGTAGGGAATCATCTCGGGAGCTTGGCGGAATGCGGCGAGTGAGCCGTAATCGCGCGAATACTCGGCACGGACGCGGCGGTCCACCTGCGCCAAATCGGCGCGGGCCGCAAGGAGGCTCACGCCCGGGCGCAAACGGCCCAGTACCTCAAATCCGGCGTCGCCGCGCTCGTGCGGTTTGGCATTCGGGTCGCAGCCCAGCTGCACAAACACATCCGGGCCGCCCAGCCCGGCCAGGCCCTCGACCCTTTGCTCAACCGGGAGAACGCCTGTGATGGGAAATGCGCGTCCGTCGAGCTCGAGCGCCGCCGAGCCCAGCGTGCCGCCGCCCAGCCGCCGCCAAAACTGGCCGCTGACCACCGCCTGCCGGGTGCAATCGGCCTCGTTGCCCGTCATGGCCCAGCCGTGACCCTGGGCGAAGCGCGCGCCCAGGGTCGAGAGAAAGTTCTGCGTCACCCCGAGAATTCGTTCAGCGCGAACTCCGCGCACCG
>CAXTVG010000498.1:0-2367 GCA_964247505.1 uncultured Acidobacteriaceae bacterium | reverse complement strand
CGCCCACAAGCTCGGCTTCCAGAGCATCGCCCAACTCCGCTCTGCCGTCGCCGCCGACCCCAAACAGCACCCCACCAGCCGCGAAGCCCTCCTCGACCTCTACCGCAAAGACCTCGACGCCATGCGCCCCAAGCTGCCGGAGTACTTCGGCCTGCTCCCCAAGGCACAGTTGCAGGTCGAGCCCGTCCCTGCTTACACCGAAAAAGAGCAAGCGCCGGCTTACTACCAGCGCGGCACCCCCGACGGCTCCCGCCCCGGCACAATCTTTATCAACACCTACGACTACGCCCACCGCTCGCTCGCCAACGCCGAGTCCATTGCATACCACGAGGGCATCCCCGGCCACCACCTTCAAATCTCCATCGCCCAGGAGCTCCCCAACCTGCCCCAGTTCCGCAAGTTTTCTGAGTACACCGCCTATACCGAAGGCTGGGGCCTCTACGCCGAGCGCCTGGGCAAGGACATGGGCTTCTACCAGGACCCCTACTCCGACTACGGCCGCCTCGAGACGGATGTCTTCCGCGCCGTCCGCTTGGTCGTCGACACAGGCGTCCACGCGAAGCACTGGACCCGCGGGCAGATGATCGACTACTTCCACGCCCACACCGGACTCGACGAGGCCACGGTCCAGGCCGAAACCGACCGCTACATCGCCTGGCCCGCCCAGGCCCTCGGCTACAAGGTAGGCCAGCTCGAAATCCTGAAGCTCCGCGCCCAAGCCCAGCAAGCACTCGGCCCTCGCTTCAGCTATCGCGGGTTCCACGACGAAGTCCTGGGCGCAGGCCCGCTCCCCATGGACACCCTCGAAACCCGCGTGACGCGGTGGATCGCCGCGCAAAAGGAGCAAAAATGACCCGCATCGCCGTGCTCGGCGCAGGCAAAATGGGCGGCATCCTCCTGCAAGCCTTTCTGAAGCAGCAGCGTTTCCGCCCCGAGGAAATCACCGCCACCGTAGCCCATCCCGAGCGCGCCCAAGCCCTCTCCGCCCAATGGAGGGTTGCGGTCACGACGGACAATCTCCCCGCCGCCCACAACGCCGAGATCCTCCTGCTCGCCGTCAAACCCTTCCAGATTGCCGCGCTGCTCGAAGAAGTCCGCCCCGCCCTTTCCCCCGGCAAACTCGTCATCTCCGTCGCCGCCTCCATCACCACCGCAGCCATGGAGCAAGCCGCGGGAACCGAAATCGCCGCCGTCCGCGCCATGCCCAACACCCCCTCCACCCTCGGCGTAGGCATTGCCGGCCTGTGCCGCGGCCGAAACGTCACCGACGCGCAAATGGAGGAGGCCGCCAGCCTCTTCGCCACGGTAGGCCGCACCGTCATCGTCGACGAAAAGCACATGGACGCCGTCACCGGCCTTTCCGCCAGCGGCCCGGCTTTTATCTACATCATCCTCGAATCGCTCGCCGAAGCCGGCGTCAAGGTAGGCCTTCCCCGCGACGTCGCCACTCTCCTGGCCGCGCAAACCACCTTCGGCGCCGCCAAAATGGTCCTCGACACCGGCTACCACCCCGCCCTGCTCAAGGACGCCGTCACCACCCCCGCCGGCTGCACCATCGACGGCATCCTCGAGCTCGAAGAGGGCGGCCTCCGCGTCACCCTCATCAAAGCCGTCATGCGCGCCACCGAACGCGCCCGCGCCCTGGCCCAGGATTAACCCCCATAAGCGGTCAAGCAGGTCGCTGGCCAATCCGCTGTACTTCAACCCCAACCAGCATATTGGTAAGTACAACCTGTCCGCTCCGGCGCTGGTATAACTGTTATACAAATGCGCTTTGACTTCGATCCCGAGAACAGCAAGCGGCTCAAGGTGAATCCCGAGCGGGCATCGGCTTTGAGGAGATGCAGACGCTGTCTGACGCGGACCACATCACCGACCGACGTTCCGGTGATCCTAAGCAGTTCCGTGCCATCGGTTGGGTAAGCGGCACCCTCTACAGCGTCATTTACGAAGTTCGGCAGGATGCCGAGGGCGAGTTCTATCACCTAGTTACTTTATGGAAGGCCACGAAAGAGGAAAGCAGAGCGTATGCCGAAAATATCTACTAAGCCGGTCGATGCTGAGGAGATTGCCGAGATGGCGGATCGAGGGCAAGACATCTCAGCACACTTCACAAATCAGTTCACCGTTATCAGGCCAGCCGTCCAGAGAGTCAAGCTGGAGTTCAAAGCCCCCATGCTCAAAGAGCTGGACCGCGAGGCCGAGACGATGAACATTAGCCGTCAGGCCGTCATCAAGAGCATGCTCCGTGAAGCTCTCGACCGACGCTATCTTGCACAGCAGGCTCGTCAGGCCGATTAGCCTGCGTCCGTTTGATAAAGGACATTATCATGGGTATGTATTATATAAATGAGTAGGAAACCATTG
>CAXTVG010000497.1:0-2369 GCA_964247505.1 uncultured Acidobacteriaceae bacterium | reverse complement strand
GTGTAGGACAGCATGTGGGAGAGCGGGAGGTTCGGGTCGATTTCTTTGAGCGTTTGCCGAATCGAGGCCGCGGCTGCGCTCTCATCGCCGCGGTAATGAAAAATCAGGTCTTTCGCGATATGAGTAAAGTGCTCGTTGGCGATCTCGCGATCTTTTGTATAGATCAGCGTTTGCGTCATCGGCGCGAAGAACATGGCGTGCGCGGGGCGCCCTGGACTTCCGTATTTTGTGTCATCGACGACGCCAATAATCTCGTACGCGTCTGGCATGTGCGGGTCGGGACCGAAGTGCTCACCGATGGGCTGCTTGCCTTTGAGGAACTTGCTCGCAAAAGTCTGATTGACGACAGCTACGTGCGTGCTGCTCGCCGAGTCCTGTTCAGTAATGCCGCGTCCAAGCAGCACGCGCGTTCCCACCGTTTCAAAATAGTGGGGGCTGACGTCCGTGTAGAACGCATTGTCTTGCGTGTTTACATCCCTACCGGGAAAGTAGACGTTTGTGGCCCAGGCAGCGCCGACCATGGGGCCGTAGGTTGCGTAGGCGAAGCTCTCAACTGCCGGAAGGCGCGCGAATGCGTCGTCAAAGCGGTGGTACAACCCGGCAAGCCGATCGTAGGTATATCCAGCTGAGGGCGGATCGATAAAGGCGATCAAACGGCCTTGCGGCTCGAAGTGGAAGTTTAAATGTTCGAGATGGCGCAGGCTGGTAATGAGCAACCCGGCAGTTGAAAGCAGCGCGAGCGAAACAGCAGCCTGCAAGATGACAAGCGTCTTTTGCGGTAATGCGTTCGTATGGCGAGTGCTGCGATTTGCACCGCGAAGCGCTTCGACCGGGTTTGAACGCGAGGCGATCCAAGCGGGTGCCGTGCCAAAAATTAGACCAGTGACAATTGACACGACGAGCGCAAAGCCGAGCACCGGGAGCGAGGGGCTTGCAGCGATAGGATTAACTTCGACCCCCTGCATGGCAATCGCCAGAATGCCGCGGGTACCCGCATACGCTACAGCCACCGCAGCAGCTGCGCCCACAATCGCAAGCAGCAAAGCTTCCACAAGCATTTGCCGGACAAGCCGCGCACGCGGTGCCCCTAGGGCCGCACGCACGGCAAGCTCCTGCTGGCGTGCCACACCCCGCACCAGCATTAGATTTGCGAGGTTCGCGCAAGCAATTAATAAAACGAAGCTCGCGAAAAGCATTAAAAGTTTGAGGGTTTGCCCATACTGATCGCGCAAATCGCTGATGCCGCCGGAGGCCGAAGCGAGCTCGGTGGTTTGCCGCGCGACATCCTTGTCGGTCACCGGCGGTCCGGGAAAAATGCCCCGATTCGCGCTGATCCATTGGCGAAGCTCTCCCACTATTGCTGACTGCACCTGAGGCACAGCACCGGGCTTAGGAATGCGCACCAATAAATCGAGCCAGCTCGACGCTGGGAACCTATTGATATTTTGGTCAGGTTCGAGGACTGTTTCTTGCGCAAGCGGCAGCCAGAGGCCGGCCGGATCGGGCTGGTTACGCTCGCCCAGAAAGTTGGCCGCTGCAATACCGACCACCGTGACCGGATGATCCGTAAGCAGCAAAGTTTGGCCGACCAGGTGCGGATCTGCGCCGAATTTCGTGTGCCACAGCGTATAGCTGACCACCGCTGCCGGGTCGGCGCCCTCGCGGTCATCGTCCGGGCGCAGCATGCGGCCGACATACGGCTTTACCCCGAGCAGCGGAAAGTAATTACCGGAGACGAAACGCGCTTGCAGCGCTTGTGCCGCAGCGTTGTCGCCGACCTTACGCACGCTTACATTCAACGCTCCGGCATCCACCGCCGCAACGCCCTCGGTGCCTAGCGTCTGATCTCGCAGATAGTGATACAGATCGGTTGAGAAGATACTCCAATCATCCTCAAAACTGCCCGCGACACAGCAGCCGATATCTTTCCCAACTTTGTAAAGCTGCTCCGGATGCGAAACTGGGATCGAGCGCAGCATAACCTGGTAGATCAGCGTGAAAATTGCGGTGGTCGCGCCGATGCCGAGTGCGAGCGTGAGAATCGCAGTGAACGCGAATCCGGGCGATTTGCGCAGTTGCCGAAAGGCGTAACGAATATCTGCAAAAAATGTAGTCATGGAGAGTCGCCTTTCCTTTTCGGGCGCGTGGAGCCGTGCGCCGTTTTACGCCTGCGACACAGGGTTGCGCGGAGCAACCGTGCTGGGGTTCAGCTCCGGCTCCGCCAACTTCCGCCTCAGCTCGTCCTCGCTCACCACTTTGCCGTCGAACAGGTTCACCTGCCGCTCGGCGTGCGCGGCGAAGCGGGGGTCGTGGGTCACCATGCAGATCGTCGAGCCTTCGCCGTGCAGCTCGCGGAGCAGGTCCATCAC
>CAXTVG010000496.1:0-2374 GCA_964247505.1 uncultured Acidobacteriaceae bacterium | reverse complement strand
GGACAGAGGGCGCTTCTCTGCCGACGGTGCTCACCGAAATCGGAAACAAAACTATCGGTCAACCAGCGCACCCGAGCGGACCGGTAAGCCGAATCCAGCCGCTCGGGGCGGCATTCACCAGAGAACAAAGCTGTCAACGCGATCAGCCCAGGGAGATGTATCAGGAAGCAATGGATGCCGGAGGTATTACGGTTTCTACAAGCCCGGTCTGTACGTCATAGACAAGCCCTGAGAGGAACCAATCACCGGGCAATCCCGGTACGGTGCGAAGCGTGGCAACATCGGCGGCGACCGCTGCCCGCGGGTCGTGCACGGACCGCGAAGGGAGGTCTGCTTCCTCCACCTGAAAGTACTGCGTCCACAACGCAGGATCATTTGCGAGGCGTTTGATGCCGAAGTCTGTGTGCTGTAGGACGATCACGTGGAACTCGCCACCGCCGCCGGGAACTTTGCCTTCGACCTGGCCGATGCGCCCCAACATGCCCAGCTGGGCCAGCAAACCGGGCGTGACGCGGCCCCCGATGTTGCGCATCACCACTGCTTCTTCAGGCTCAATCCCCAGCACGTGCGCTGGGTCAACGCGCATATCGGCGCAGCCGATGATGATTGCCTTTACGTGGGGAAGGGCATCGGACAGCGACGGCATGAGTGTGCCTGCGGTGGCCTGGCGCTCTGCAAACTGCCGGTTACGTGCTTTGATCATTTCGAATTCATTCATTGGTCATCTCCTCTGCCGTTGCGGTTTCTTAATCGTTCTTCTCGAAGTCGGTTGACCGGGTCACAGCTTCCCAAGCTGCAAACTCCGATCGAAGTGCCTCAACTTCCTTCTGCACATGCTCGTATGCATCGGGGCCGAGCAGGAGATGGAGAGGCGGCTCCGGGGCTGTCAGGAAATCTGCGATTACTTTGCCGGCCTTGGCCGGATCTCCTGGCTGCTGTCCACTTCTCGCCTGACGCGCTTCCCGAATGGGATTGAAGATCACGTCGTAATCAGAGATGCTGCGATCGGAACGCACCATGGAGCGGCCGGCCCACTCTGTCCGAAACATGCCAGGCTCGACAGCCGTGACGTAGATGCCGAGCGGCCGTACCTCCTTGGCCAGCGACGACGAAATGCCTTCGAGTGCGAATTTACTGCCGTGGTAGTAGGAGAGCCCGGGCATGGTCATCAAACCTCCCATCGAGGTCACGTTGAGGATGCGTCCTTCGCGCCTGGCACGCATAGAAGGCAAGACCGCTTTCATCATGGCGACGGCGCCAAAGACGTTCACCTCGAACTGCCGGCGCAACTCGTCCATGGAACTTTCTTCCAGTGTGCCCTCGTGGCCGTAGCCGGCGTTATTGATGAGCGCATACACCGGCCCGATATTCAGCTCAATCTCTTCGACTACCGCGGCCAGTCGCTCCGGAGACTCGGTCACATCGAGCGTTCGCGCGAATGCGGCTCCAGGTTGAAGCTGCTCGAATTCCAGCGCTGCTTCCGGCTTGCGAACAGTCCCTGCGACCTTGAAGCCAGCCTCCAGCAGGGATCGCGCAAATGCCCTGCCAAGTCCGCTGCTTGTGCCGGTAACGATGACCACCTTACTCATGTCTTCCTCCTAAAACGATACCGTCAGTATCGTTTTGCTTTAGTATACGATACAGACGGTATCGTAAAGATGCATTGAATTGAAGCGGGAGGGCGATGTGGGGGCAGCAGGGCGACCGCGGAGCCAGGAAGCTCATGCTGCCATCCTCAAGGCCGCTCTCCGCCTGGTAGCGAAGCATGGCTTCCGTGCCGTAAGTGTGAACGAGATTGCAGCCGAGGCCGGCGTGGGCAAAATGACGCTTTACCGGCACTGGCCAAACAAGGCAGCGGTTGTGATGGATGCGCTGCTTGCGTTGATTGGAGATGAAACAGCCTTCCCCGAGGCGGGCAGTGCACTCGAAAGCCTTCGGCGGCAGCTCCAACTGCAGGCTGCCTTCTTCCGCAGCTCGCGAGGCAATCTGATTCGTTCCCTGGTGTCTGAAGCCCAGTCCGACCCGGAGCTTGCGACAGCTTTCCGTGACCGCTGGCTTAGTCCCCGGCGGGAAGGTGTTCGCCAAAACATACAAGCCGCGATTTCGGAAGGTTCTTTACGGGGCGATTTCAACATCGAAACCGCGATCGATCAGCTCTATGGATCGCTCTACTATCGGCTGCTGCTCGGATCAGGAGCTATCGATAAAGATTTCATCGAGGATACGTATCAACAATTTTTGGCCGGGCATAAAGCAAGGCAGTTCGCTCGGACATAAACAGGGGCTCGGGCCGGTTCTGGTCTAGGATCGAACCGATGCGCCTGCCCATCGCTGTTCTTTGTGGAATCAGCCTGCTCTGGGGCTCCGAGTGGAT
>CAXTVG010000495.1:2170-2389 GCA_964247505.1 uncultured Acidobacteriaceae bacterium | reverse complement strand
GAGTTAAGCAAAAGCCGTTTTGCTTTACGCTGCCCGGCTTTGTGTCTTGCCGGCTTAACGCAAGGAGCCCCGATGTCCGACCCGATCAAACCTCTTACCTTTCTCGAGGCCATCGCGCGCGAGGAAGGCTACTTTGCCGCGGGCACCCGCGCGAACCGCAACCGCCACCCCGGCAACATGGAGTGGGGCCCGTTCGCGCGCGAGCACGGGGCGACGAGC
>CAXTVG010000495.1:1295-2160 GCA_964247505.1 uncultured Acidobacteriaceae bacterium | reverse complement strand
GGGAGCTGCATGGCGGCGCTGTTCGCGCTCCACTACCACGGCCTGACCGTGGCCGAGGCGATCGCCAAGTGGGCTCCTCCGGGCGAGAACGACACGGCGAGCTATGTCCAGCGGGTGTGCTGGTGGGCGCATCTGGAGCCCAGCCAGGTGGTGGACTCCCTGATCCAGATCGGTTCGCCGTCGGTCGCCTGACAACGCTTCCAAGCCCTTCCCCGGGCATCCATCCACCCCAACCCATTCGAGAGGCACCCATGGCAAACCTGCTGATCCAGGCTGAAACGGAAATTGAAATCGGCGTCGAAAAGGCGCTGGCCATCATCACACGCGCGGAAACCATCACGCTTAAAAAGACCCCGGCGGCGGTGGCGGCGGTCGGCTACGTGTTCGGCGCGGTCGCGGCCGCGCTTGCCGACGTGGGCACGGTTGCGTCGAACCCGACGGGCGTCTTGAATATCGAGCTCGACAAGCAAGTGGTGGCCGACATCAAAGCTGTCTGGACCGATGTGGAGGCGTTGCTTTTGGCGCTCGGCATTAAACTGGGAACGGCCGCGGCGGCCGCCTAGACGCCGACCACGCCCGGCTCAAAACGCCTCCGCGCATCGTGTGCGCGGGGGCGGTTTTGTTTCCGGCTCAGGCCTGGGGGCGCGCTTTCAGATTCGCAATCTCTACATCATGAGCGCGCAGGGTCGCATTGTGGTCGGACAAGTCCTGCCGGATGGCTTCCAGGGTGAGATTGATTCGATCGAAGGTGAGATTGATGCGGTCGAACTGCCGGGTCAGGTCGCCCCTCAGCAGGTCGAATTGGCGGTTGGTGTCCGCGCGCAGATCGTCGACGCGCTTGTCGGCGCGCCAGATGGAAAGAAAC
>CAXTVG010000495.1:0-1285 GCA_964247505.1 uncultured Acidobacteriaceae bacterium | reverse complement strand
AAGATCGAAGCAACGAGCGGGGCGGCAATGAGGTAGAGCTGTAAGTCGTTCATGCGCTCATGCTAGCACTGGCGGGGTGCCGGTTTTATTCCTTGACGCAAGTGTCCCGAAATGGAACTGCGCCAATTTCTTGTCTCCTTTTTAGTTGACGCGGGCCGGGGCGCTGCTTAGAGTTGTCTCCATAAAGGAGAACAGCTTATGCAAACGCTGTCACAGCACCAAGAGCCTGTCCAATCCGTCCACGCCGCGAGCTCCATTTTGGCTAACCTCAAACCCGTTACGCCGGGCATGATGACGCTGCGGCTGCAGCACCTGGCGCAGGACATCGATATGTCGCTCCAGCACTAGCAGGTGGCGGACAGCCGCTGGGAGCGGGAAAAGTACGATGAGGTGGTTCACAAGGCCGCCGAGATGCGGGCGCTGGCGGAGATGTTCCGGCTGGCGCAGTAAGCGGAGGCGCGGGCGGCGCTTTCCGCCCTTCTACCCCGGAGACATGCGATGCAGAACTGGCAATTGATACTCGCGGCTACCTTCCCGACCGTGACCGCGCTCGCGAGCCTGGTGACGGCGATTGTGTTGAGCGGGCGCATTGAGGCGCGGATTGAAGCGCTGCGCACCGAAGCAAGAGGCGACACCAAAGACCTGCGCGCGGAAATCAAGGATGTGCGGCAGGAGGTTCGCGCGGATTTGGCCGCGATGCGCGGCGAGATGCGCTCGGACTTATCGGCAATCCGGAGCGAAGTGCGGGCGGATTTAGCAATCATGCGCGGCGAGATAGCGGAAGTTCGCACGGACATCAAGGCGCTCAGCGCGGACGCGTACACAGCCAAGCGCGAAGAAAGAAAGGTGAGCTAAGTGCGAATTCTAAGACTCCAGGCGGAAAACCTCAAGAAACTCAAGGTGGTGGACATCACGCCGGGCGAGGACCTGGTGGTGCAGATCACGGGGCGCAACGGGCAAGGCAAGACCTCGGTGCTGGACGCGATCCTGTTCGCGCTCGGGGGCAAGGACGCGATCGACGCGGTGCCGATCCGGCGCGGGGAGCGCGAGGCGAAGGTCGAAATCGACCTGGGCGAGACGCTGGGCGTGAAGGACTGGACGGTGACGCGCACCTGGGATGAGCGGAAAGGGACGGTGCTGACGGTCAAGAACAAGTACGGGCAGGCGCAGGAGCGGCGCGGCGACCCGTCGAAGTTGGGGCCGCAAGCGACCATCGACTCGCTGATGGCGCGGATCACCATGGACCCGCTCGCGTTTGTGCGGCTGGGCCAGACCGCGCCCGGCC
>CAXTVG010000494.1:1791-2394 GCA_964247505.1 uncultured Acidobacteriaceae bacterium | reverse complement strand
CGACGCTCTTTGCGAACGGCTGAACTTGCAATCCAGCGTGCAGCTTCCTCCCGCACCTCCCGCCAAGCGGCTTAGCCTCGTTGAACGAATTCGCGCACTCGACCCCGGGCTCCGCGTGTATTTTCATGGCGAAGCCGCGGTTACGCTGTTACTCGATACGGAGGTGCGTCACTACTCTTCCGGCTCCGACGCCGCCTGCGCGTTGTACGCCGCGGCGTCGGATCGCACACTCCCCAACAGTTTCAACTCGCTCCCTAGCGAACACTTTTCGGACCGGGCGCTTGCCGCAGCCCGGAGTATGGATGCTTATGAAATCACCGACGAGATACTGACGAATGATCCGAGACCCCTGGCCTTCGGCAGTGCGAAGGAGTTCTTTCTGGACCTGCGCGTGATGTATTTTTCGTCTTTGCCGCAGACTAGGTAGCAGCTTCGTAGTGAGGCAGCTTGCTCCATGAGGCGTGAGCTGTTGTGTCGACAGCCTAAAGTCCTTATAGAAAGTTCTGCTAGCTCCCGCCTGCCTCACCTTCACCCCCACGACTCCCCGCTTTTCGTCCGCCCTCGTGGTTGCCACGGGGGCGGTCTTGCGTAAGAGCGGTCCGC
>CAXTVG010000494.1:0-1781 GCA_964247505.1 uncultured Acidobacteriaceae bacterium | reverse complement strand
GTAGCAACGACGTAGTAAGACAGCTTGCTCGATAAGACGTGAGCTGTTGTGTCGACAGCCTACAGTCCTTATAAATAATTCTGCTAGCTTCCCGCCTGCCTCACTTTCGAGGCCCTCTCGAATCGCCGCTTTTCATCCGCCCTCGTGGTTACCACGGGGGCGTTCTTGCGTAAGAGCGGTCCGCCCTTCAACAGCCCCGACTCTACCCCGAAAGGATCAACTCTCATGCCTACTCCCCATTCTCGCCGCGGTACGTCCCCCTCGTTTTGGAACAGGTTCAATGCGGCGCAGGACGCTATGATTTCTTCCTGTATGCCGCGGCTGAAGCCCAATCCGCAGCAGAGCGCGATCATTCCGCGCGATAGGAGCTGGCATACTTCGCGACCCGATTACGGCTCGCGCAAGGTCTACTCCGCATGAAGGAGAGGAATCTCGCGGCGTGGGCGCGGCATCATCTGCGCCCACGCCAGTGTAGTGAGACGGTAGAAGAATTTCCTCCTAGCTCATGGTTGAACAGATACCGCCGATATAGGCGAATGGCAGCTGCTGCTTCGCTCTACGATAGAGCTGTTGTAATCATGCTCACTTGTCTGCTATGCGCCAACCCCGCTGAATGGCAGGTCGATAGAGAGTTCTTCTGCTCCCTGCACAAAAAAGCGGATCGCCTCCCTCTATGGGCCAGACTACTTTCAAGCAGTGCGGATTTCTCCAGCATGCCTCTGGCCGATAACCACGGGAATGACTTCACCACGCAAGCGTGATCGCATCGTCGGCTTTTGGCGGTTTCTCGCAATCCTGCGCGCACTTTGTATCAAGCTGGTGAGGCCCAGACCCTAGCTCCATAGTTTGTTGTACTGCAGATCGGCAGGAACTCAAATTCCCGACGGTGCGCCCCTACGCGCTCCATCGCGCTGTTCGCTGGTTTTTCTGGGCAGGGGCCTCATAAGCCCCTTTTCTGGGCTGTTCCACGGAATGAGCGCTCGCGGTCTTTCGCACACGATCCCTTGGGCGAGAACGGGGAGTATCTCGCAGGGACGGGACATCTGCCCCGGCCTGCTTTCTTGCATATCTGCATATTCGATCAGGTATTTCCCTCATGCGCGAAGACCCGGAGGTGCGCAAGCGCCTGCACGTCTGGACGCTCTCAGACCCGTATTCCATTCCACACATTTTAGGGGGGTCCCCATGACCGAAGACGAACGCAAGACTTTCTGGTGTACTCTCGACGCAAATACGCCCAAATTTCCTGTCCAACAGCCAGGAAGACTTGGCGTCTTTACAAGCTGGATCAGAAACCAGACAGCCCCGTTTCCGGCCGCGCTGGCGTGGAAAGCGCGTCTTTACGCTCTCTTTCTTATAAGAAGCCTGCTGTGACTCCCACTCCAGACGAAACCGGTGACGCCCGGAAGAGGTGAGCACCATTCACCCTACAGGCCCGATAAGCAATTCTGTTCAAGCTTCATCCCCCCTCTTTCGACCCAGCAACCGAATTACTACAGCCCAACCGACCCGCTCTGCCTCGCGCGAAGGAAACGTATGCGCCAGCATACTGGCGCGGAGCGCAGGAGTTTCCCGTGAAAAACAACGCTAGTTTTTACCCGCAGCAGGGGTGTGCGGCATTTCTGCAGCTTGCTCTTCTGTTCCTCGACGTCGATGACGTGCCATCCGCTCGCGTGATCGTTAGCGAGGGCCTTGCGCTGTGCAGCGGCTCGGCACTCGACTCCTTACGTGACCTCGAAGCAGTACTCAACCTAAGTCTGCGCTGCGGACGGGGGCGCGAG
>CAXTVG010000493.1:0-2399 GCA_964247505.1 uncultured Acidobacteriaceae bacterium | reverse complement strand
GGCCCGGGTGCCTGCCCGACTAACGGGCAAAGGCTCGAAACCGGCTTTACCGACGCATTGACCGCCGGGCTCGCGAACTTTGTCAACCAGCCGGGTTTCCGCAGCTACCAAACCAACACGCAAACCCCATACAGCCAGCAGTTCAACTTGTCGGTGCAGCGCACGATCACGAACTCGACGACAGCAACCGTCGCCTACGTGGCCGCGCTTTCGCGGCATCTGCAGTCCAACCCGGACGGCAACATCCCTGCCCAGGTGGTCCCGGCCGGCGTCAACGAGCAAAGTCTCCGTCCCTACCCGGACTTCGGCGGCAGCAGCCTGATTGCGTACGCGGGCAGCGCCAGCTACAACTCGGCGCAACTTACGCTCGAACGCCGGCTGACCAATGGCCTGACGTTTCTCGGCGCGTACACCTGGTCCCACGCGCTCGACGACGCGAACACGCTGCTGGGCGGCTCGGGGCAGAGCGGCAGCGGCTACCGCAACCAGCGCCTGCTCGGCTACAGCTACGACTACGGCAACTCGACGATCGATGTGCGGCAGCGCTTTGTGTTGAACACGCAGTACGAACTGCCGTTCGGACACGGGAAAAAGTACCTGAACTCGAGCGGCCTTGCCAATGAATTGGTGGGCGGCTGGGCGGCGGCGCTTGTCTTTCGCGTGCAGACGGGGCAGCCCGTCGGCGTGTACGCGAACAATAATCCGGGCGGTACCGGCAACGCGTTCGCCTACCGGATCGCCGATCCCTTTAAGGCCGGCGGCACACCCAACAGCGTGAACGGAACCTGCGCGACGAAGACCCGCACCGTCGAGACGTGGTTCAATCCATGCGCCTTTGTGAACCCGCCCAAGGTGGTAGCAGGCGCGGCGGGACCGGGGCAGATCTCGATTACCGATCCCAATGTGCTTTCCGCGTATGGACCTCCGGGCCGCACGACGATTTACGGCCCGGGCTACAACCGTACCGACCTGTCCGCGTTCAAGAGCTTTGCCGTATACCGCGAAACAAATGTGCAGTTCCGCGCGGATATCTTCAACTTGTGGAACACGCCTGCTTACGGCCAGCCCGGCAATACCACGGGCGGCGGTTTTGGGCAGATCACGAGCGAACGGTTCGGCTCGGGGGGCGGCAATTACACCAGCACGGCGGGGGAAAGCCCGGATGCGCGCGTGGTGCAGTTCGCGCTGAAGTACATCTTCTAAACCGATCGTTTGTTCAGCAACGGGGAGCGCTTTTTTCCGGAGAGCGCTCCTTTCTTTCGCTCCTGCGAAAGATGTGCCGGAGCGCTTGACAGCTCTGCTAGACTAGGCTCGCGTCGGAACCGAACTCGGCAGCCGTGGTTTGCACTGCGCTTCCCGCAAGGGGCTTGTGTTCACTCCAGCGCAATTCAAACCAGGGACAGGCACAGATGGAACAAGGTACGGTGAAGTGGTTTAACGACGCGAAGGGGTTCGGCTTTATCTCCCGCCAGAATGGGGAAGATGTTTTCGTGCACTACTCGGCCATCAGCTCGAACGGCTTTAAGAGTTTGCAGGAAGGCCAGGCCGTGCAGTTTAACGTCATCAAGGGGCCAAAGGGCTGGCAGGCGTCCGACGTCCAGCCGCTGTAAGACGCACACACATACAAGAAAAAGGGCGGGCTTCGGTCCGTCCTTTTTTATTTCGAGCCAGCGTATGGACTAAGACAGTTTCCTGGTGTTGTAGAGCACGACTCCGCCCCGGCCGCATACAACACGGGTGCCCCAGGTCTCGCTTTTGAGACCTGGGTTCTCATGAGCGAAAGCTCATGACCGCACTTGGAGCTTCAAACTGACAGGAAAAAGGCTTTAAAAGCCGCTCTCAAAGACACGGAAGCGCCGCTCGAGCTCCCATTGCTGCGCGGCCTTTTCGCTCCCGTGAATCAGCGCAGCACACCTGCCCGCCGGGGCCTGATTGCCCAATTGAGCCCGGCAAGCCGCGACCGGGGCTCGCAGCGCCTCCGGCGTCGTAGAGGCCCACAGGCTCGCGCCAGGCAGGAAGCTGTGCTCGAGCGAGGCGCGCGCCATCTGCTTCAGCTGCGCGTAACGCAGGTGATATGTTTCCGCCGCGCGCACGTACTCGTGGGTCAGGTCGATGCGCGACACGCCTTCGTCGTCGGTCGAGAGTGAGACCGGAACCCCGGCGCGCAGGTACTCGGGCAGCGGATGGTTCGCGCCGGCAACGTTCAGGATCACGTCGTTGCTGGTGAGGTTGATCTCAACCAGGATGTGTTTCGCGGCCATTTCCCTGAGCAGCGCGGCTGGGCGCTCCTCATACATCACATCCACGCCGTGCCCGATGCGCTCGGCATGGCCCCGCTCGACGGCGGAGCGGATGTGGAACGTGAGGTCGCCCGGCGGCACGAGCCCCGGCGCGAGCTC
>CAXTVG010000492.1:0-2402 GCA_964247505.1 uncultured Acidobacteriaceae bacterium | reverse complement strand
CTGCGGCTGCGGTCGCGTTCAGGGCGTTGTGCTCGCCCGCCATGGGCAGCCGGAGCTGGGCCCAGGGCTCGCCCGCGCGGGTCACCGCCCACTCGGTCGTGCCTTCGCGCTGTCGCATGTCCATGACGCGCCAGTGGGCATCCGGTCCGAAACCGTAAAACTCCACCGCGCAGAAGGCCTTCGCGACACACTCGCGCACATGCGGCGCGCCGTCGAAGGCGACGATGCGGCCCCGCCGGGGAACCAGGTTGACCAGGCGCTTAAACGCGGTCTTGACCGCGTCGAGGTCCTTGTAAATGTCCGCGTGGTCGAACTCGACGTGCGTGAGGATCAGCGCGTCGGGATGGTAGTGCATGAACTTGGGGCCCTTGTCGAAAAAGGCCGTATCGTACTCGTCGCCTTCGAGGATGAACTCGCGGCCGTCGCGCAGCTGAAAGCTGGAGCTAAAGTTTTCCGCGACGCCGCCGATGAGGAAGGAAGGCTCCCGGCCCGCGACCTCGTAGATCCAGGCGAGCATGCTGGTGGTCGTGGTTTTGCCGTGGGTGCCGGAAACCACCAGCGACTCACGGTTTTTCAGGAACTCCTCCTGCAGCAGCTGCGCCATCGAAGTAAACGGGATGCGCGCATCGAGTGCCGCTTCAAGCTCCGGGTTGCCGCGCGAGATGGCATTGCCGACGACGAGGAGGTCGGGCCGGGGATCGAGATTCCGCTCGCCGAAGGGCTCGGCAACGGGAATGCCGAGCGAGCGCAGCAGGTCGGACATGGGTGGGTAGGCGGCCTGGTCGGAGCCGGTGACGCGGTGGCCCTGGAGCTGGAGCAGGCCCGCGAGCGAGGCCATGGCCGTGCCGCAGATGCCGAGGAGGTGGATGTGTTTCGGGTTCATCGCTGTGCCTTTAGCTTCGCACACGCACAGCAGGCTCGAGCAGGGTGAGCGTTGCCTGTGCGGGTTCGGCTTCGAGCCGCGCCTCGATGCCAAACGGAAGCGTGACGTTCGCGCGGGACACGTGGCCGGAGCGCAGGCCAATGGCGACCGGGCCTGCGAAGTCGCCGAGCGCGTGGAGGATCGCTGCTTCCAGCAACCCAGACGGCGCGCCGGGCGAGTGGCAGTCGAGCATTTCGCCGAACACAATGCCGGAAACGTCCCGGAGCTTGCCCGCAAGCACCAGCTGCCGGAGCATGCGATCGATCTGGTACGGGCGCGCGCCTACATCTTCAAGGAACAGCAGCTTGCCCTCGGTCGCGGGGGCATAAGGAGTTCCGA
Organism: uncultured Acidobacteriaceae bacterium; assembly: GCA_964247505.1. Lineage (GTDB taxonomy): Bacteria > Acidobacteriota > Terriglobia > Terriglobales > Acidobacteriaceae > EB88. The sequence continues at coordinate 1,141 of CAXTVG010000492.1, read as the reverse complement.
GCGACGCGGTCAGGATGGAAAGGCAGCCGCCGTACAGGGTTCCCTGGACGGTGCCCGGGCGCAGGACGCGCAGCCCTTCGGGAGCACCGTAAGTGTAGGTTTCGCCGCTCAGGACCGCCCGGAAACTCGCTTCGTCCACGCCATCCTCCCGGGACCAGTCGCCCGCGAGCAGAGGGGCGTGGAAGCTCACCAGGCCAGTCCGGTCGAGAAGCCAGGTTTGGAGCGCAGTCATGTCGCTGTAGCCGAACAGCGGCTTCGGTTTGGCGCGGATCAGATCGAGGTCGAGGCCTGCTAGGAGATAGTTGGAGCCGTAGCCGCCGCGGGTGCACTGGATCGCGTCGATTTCGGGGTCGGCGAAGGCGGCGTGAAGGTCGGCGAGCCGTTCGCGAGCCGGGGCGCTGAAGTAGGGGGCGTGTTTGGCCCGCGCGTGCGCGCCGAAGCGCAGCTGCCAACCGCGCGCCCGCAGCGAGTCAGCGCCCGCGTCGATACGCTCCTGCTGGGCGCTCGAGGCCGGGGCGACCACTGCGACCACGGGTTTTTCAGGCAGCGCTGGCGGCTTTAAAAGCTTCACGCGAGCGCTTCCGGCAGAAACGCCCGGCCGGTCGCGATGAGCTCAGCCGGGCCGGTCAGCTCCATTTCGGCCTGATTGCCGGGCCAGGAGACGGTTTGCGAGCCGCCGGGAGCGTGAACTCCCAGGCTACGCTCGCAGCCGTGGAGCAGCATGGCCGCCGCGGCGGAGGCGCAGGTTCCCGTGCCGGAAGAAGTGGTAGGCCCCACGCCGCGCTCAAAGATGCGAATGGCGATTTCAGACGGAGAGACGATGTGAACGAACTCGACGTTGGTTTGCGCCGGGAACTGCGGATGAAAGCAAAGCGCGCGCCCCAGCGTTTGCCAGTCCATCCCGTAGGCGCAAAATGTGTCGTCCTCGACACGGATTACGAAATGCGGGTTGCCGGTGGAAACAACCGCGCCCTCGACCAGGATTGCGTCTTCGTCCAGCGCGACGCTCGCCCGTTCGACTTGGGGGACACCCATGCCGGAGCGGAGAAGCATCCGCGCGCCTTGACGCTTCACTAAAACACAGGTGCGCTCGCCCGCGTCGGTCTGCAGCGTAAAGCGCTCGCCAGGCCCAGCCTGCTTG
>CAXTVG010000491.1:0-2412 GCA_964247505.1 uncultured Acidobacteriaceae bacterium | reverse complement strand
GCGCGGCAGCGCTTTGCAAATACGAGCGTGCCGCGAAAGGAACCGAAAGCGACCTGGCAGGCCAGCGATTATCGCGCGGTATTTGAGGACACAAGCGCAGGTGGCGCGTGCCTACCTGGTCCTCACAAGATCGAGCGCCCCGCGCGCCCACTGGAACCCGCGCCCGCAACATTGCTGGGGTGGCAAGGCGCAAACGCGCGCGAAAGAGCGCTTTCTTGACCGCGCCCGCGAAGCCGCCCGCACACTCCTGGTTCGGGGAGAGTGCTAACCAAAGCCTGTTTGCCTGCGTGTACGTCCCGGAGTTTCCGGCGCAAGCGCTGGTGCGGCTGCGCCCGGCTCTCAAAACCAAGTGCGTTGCCGTGCTCGAGGGCGCGCCCCCGCACGAGCGTGTGTGCGCGGGCAACGCGCAAGCCCGGCGCGATGGGCTGCGCAACGGCATGACGCGTGTGGAAGCGGAGTCGTTCGGCGGCATGGTGGCACTTGGCCGGAGCCTCGGCGAGGAAGAGCGAGCCCGGGCGGCGCTGCTGAGCTGCGTGGGCGGTTTTACGCCCAGGGCCGAAGCCTGCCATACCGATGCGGCTGCGGTGTGCGTGCTCGATGTCGCGGGCATGGGGCGGCTCTACCCGAATCCGCAAACCTTTGCGCGCGCTCTCCGGCATGCGCTCAGCGCCCGCGGGCTCCACGCTTCGGTTGCCATCAGCGCGAACTTTCACGCAGCCCGTGCGCTTGCCCGGAGCACGCGCGCCATTACGGTCGCTCCGCCCAGTGAAGAGCGAAGGGCGCTCGCCCCGCTGCTGCTCCACGTGCTTGACCTGAGCGAGGAGCAAAAACAAACCCTGGCGCTGTGGGGCATCGGCACACTGGGCGGCCTCGCGGCGCTCCCGCAAAAAGAGCTGATCGCGCGCATGGGGCAAAGCGGCAAGCGGCTCCATGAGCTGGCCTTGGGCGAGCACCCGCACCTGTTTGCGCCCGCGCCTGTCGTGTGGGAGCTCAAAGAGGATCTGGCGTTTGAGGGGGGCCCCGTCCGCTCGCTTGAGAGCATTCTATTTGCCCTGTCGCCCATGCTCGACCAGCTGCTTGCGCAGGCGCGGGAGCGGGCCCTTGCCCTGGCCGCGGTGACGGTCACGTTTGCGCTGGGTGCGCGGGCGCTCGATCCGGAAGACGACGGCCGCCTGGACCCCGAACTGGACTCACGCGCTTCGGCTCCAGGCATGCATCTCGTCGCGCCGCGAAACGAGGCGGATAGCGGAGCTGGCCATGTAGTAATTCACGGAGCAATGCATGGATCGGCGATTGTGATGCGGTCTGCACCCGCGATCCATCACCGGCGCACGGTGCGCCCCAGCTTGCCGACGCAAAACAAGCGCCTGCTGCTCAAGCTTTTGCAGCTCGACTTAGCAGCACATCCGCCTTCTGCCGCTGTGCTGGCTGTGACCCTGGAGGCAATAGCCGCGAAGACGGGCGCAGTGCAGGACGGGCTGTTCGCGCCGCCGCTGCCTGAGGCTTCGCGCCTGGACGTAACCCTCGCACGGCTGGGCGCTCTGGTCGGCGAGGGCCGGGTAGGCTCTCCAGCGTTGCGCGATACTCACGCGCCCGACAGTTTTTCCGTAGGCCTTTTCAAAAATGAACTGGCAGCTGCGGCTGCTTGCAGCGCAAATGCGGCTCCAGCTATGCGTCAACTGAGGCCGCCCGAGCCCGCCACCGTGCACACAGAAGCGGCACATCCGGTGCAGTTTTTCTTTCGCGGCGAGTTGTACGAGGTCCGCTCCTTGTGCGGCCCGTGGCGCTCCAGTGGCGATTGGTGGAGCACTGCGGCTTGGGCGTATGAATACTGGGAGGTTGTGGGCAGCAGGCCGGTGAAGAGCATATCTGCTTCAGCCCAGCCTGCACGGCAGCCTTTCCTGGTGCCCGCGCCTGCCCCCGTGCCTGCGCGTTTGTGCTGCCGCCTGCGCCGCAGTTTGGAGAATGGAGCAGGGCAGTGGTGCGTCGAGGCGTTGTATGACTGAGGTGTACGCGGAGCTGCATGCGGCGAGCGCGTTCTCGTTCCTGGACGCAGCCTCGCTGCCGGAGCACCTTGTGTCGCGCGCCGCGGAACTCGCGCTGCCTGCCCTCGCGCTGCTCGACCGCAACGGTGTGTACGGCGCGCCGCGCTTCCACACCAAAGCTGCCGCGCTTCAAAAGCAAGGTGGCCCACGCGTGCGCACGCACTTCGGCGCGGAGATCAGCTTCGGTTGGGAAGTGGAAGCGGCGCGCAAGCAAAGCCACTTAGATGCGGCCGTCCCAACACCGCGCCTAGCGCTGCTGTGCGCTTCGCATTACGGCTACAGCAATCTATGCCGGCTGGTCACGCGCATGAAGCTGCGCGCCCCCGGCAAAGAAGAAGGCCTGGCCGCGCCGCTCGATCTGGAGGAG
>CAXTVG010000490.1:0-2420 GCA_964247505.1 uncultured Acidobacteriaceae bacterium | reverse complement strand
CGCCCCAGCGATCGAGCACCCGTCCCGAAGCGGACTCGCCCTCGGGCTCATCGGCCAGCTCCGGCTTTGCCCCGCGCTCGCGCCGGCCATGCCGCGCTGGAACGGGGGCAAACAGACCCGCCCCGCGCAGCTCCGGCAGCTTTTCCTTGAGTTCCGCGCAAAGCTGTTCCAAAATTGCGGACTCAGCTCTGCCCACTTGCCGCGAGCCGAAGGAAAGCAGCAGCGCAGAGCCGTCCCCATCGGTAAACAGCTCCACCTCAGCGCACCATGCACCTGCATCCCGCGCGCGCAGCACGCCCTCCAGCGGTTGAAGCGCTGCTCCCAAAAGCGGTGCCGCGATCGGGCAAGCCTCCACCGGCAGCAGCGCGTGCGAGGCTCGCCGCCGATACCCCAGTGCAGCGGTGTGCGGATCCACATGCAGCCGAATGCGATTGCGATAACCCCAAGGTTCCCCGGCGTGGGTCGCGATCGCCGGCACGTCGCGCAACCCGGCGCGCCCCAGCATTTCCTCCAGAATCACCCGCTTCATCGCCAGCTGCGCCGGATACGCCGCATGCTGGTACTGGCATCCCCCGCACTCGCCGTAGTACGGGCACGGTGCGCCTACCCGCTCCGGCGCGGGCTCGAGTACGCGAACGAGCTCCGCCTCGGCAAAACTTCCCTTATCGCGCAGGATTGTGGCTTCCACCTCTTCGCCCGGCAGCGTAAGCGGCACAAAAACAGCCTTACCCTCAGCCCGCGCCAGCCCCGCGCCTCCATAAATGGGCTTTTCGATCCGCAGCTTCACCCGTCGCTCCGCATATAAAAAAGGCTCAGCCGCGGGAGTGCATACTTTTCGAGCAGCCGCTTTTCCAGGAACTGCTGCGTGATCTGGCGGATTTGCAGCGCGCCCATCCGGCTCCGGAATGGTGCGATTTCCCGCCCTGCCTGCGCCCGCAGCGCTTCCAGCTCCGGTGCCGGAAGCGTCGCCAGCAGCATCGCGAGCAGCCGTTCTTCCAGCGCCCGCAGCACCGCTTCCAGCGTTTCCGCATCGGGCTGCGCTGTCCTGGCTTCCGCTGCGAGCTCGTCCAAACGCCGCGCCGTTTCCTCCGCCAGCTTCGCTGCTTCCGGCGGCAGCCCATGCGCCGCGCCCAGCTGCCCACTCGCGTTTTGCAGGTGCGCGGCAATGCGCTCTCCTTCAAACCCGCTGGAGGCGGTCTCAACGGTCGCCGCGCCGGTCGCCGCCTCGCGCATCTGCTCCGCCGCTTCCATCACAGACTGCGCGCACCAGGCCAGGCCGTTGATGCGCCGGGCGCGGCCCTTTGCCTTTTTCGCCTCGTGCTTGTCGAAAGCCGCGTCGACGCCCCGCAGCACCGCTTCCAGCGGCACGCCCGCTTCCTGCCAGGTTTCGATCAGCGCCCAATCCAGCGTGGACAGCATCAGAAGCGATCCGCGCCTCCCCTGGAACCGCTCCTCGATTTCGGTGAAGTAGTTGAAGTAGTTCCGCAACCGCGCTCAGCTCCCCGCATTGCGCGCGTGAATCAAGCGCAGCCCTTCGAGTGTCAGCATCTCGTCTACCTCCGTGATGAACCGCGACTCCGGCGCGATCAGCCCCGCCAGTCCGCCGGTCGCGACCACCGTGGGCTTGGTTCCCAGCTCCGCGATCATGCGCTCCAGAATCCCATCCACCAGCCCCAGGTAGCCCCAAAACATCCCGCTCTGCAGGTTGGTCACAGTATTGGTCCCTATCGCTTTCGCCGGACGCCGCAGCTCCACCCGGCCCAGCCGCGCTGCGCGCGAGAACAGGGCATCGGCCGAAATCCCCAGCCCCGGCGCAATCGCTCCGCCTAAAAAAGCGCCCTCGGCGGAAACCACATCAAAAGTCGTCGCCGTCCCAAAGTCCACCACAATGCACGCCCCGCCGTACCGCGCAAACGCCGCCACGCAGTTAACGATGCGATCCGCGCCCGCCTCGCCGGGATTGTCGACCAGCAAGGGAACGCCCGAGTGCGCGACCGGGTCGACCAGCAGCGGCGCGCAGCTGAAGTACCGCTCCGCCACCGCGCGCAGGGTCGAGTCCAGCGGCGGCACTACCGACGAGATCACCACGCCCGTCACTTCGCGCGCGGCAATCCCGCGCATTGCGAACAGGTTCAGGAACAGCACCCCGTATTCGTCCACTGTTTGCGCCCGCTGCGTCGTCACGCGCCAGTGCGCCATGAGTTTGCCGGCGGGATCGAACAGCCCCAACACCGTGTTCGTGTTGCCCACGTCCAGGCACAGCAGCATCCCGCTCACTCCCGCACTCCGCCCGACAGCACTGTCCGCAGCTCGCCCGCATCCGTGCGCACCCGCATGAAGCCGCGCTCGTCCAGGCCCTCGGTCACGCCGCTGAAGGGCGCGTCCTCGCCCACGATCACGCGCTTACCTCGCACCCATGT
>CAXTVG010000489.1:0-2427 GCA_964247505.1 uncultured Acidobacteriaceae bacterium | reverse complement strand
CCCGTTCCGTAGTACTGGACCAAATCTGCCATTATGCCGTTCTTCCCTTCCCGAGCCGGGTTTCGATTTCGAGCGCTTCGGGCATTTGCGCCTGGTGCGGATGCTTGTCGCCCTTGTACACCTTGAGCTTGGTGCCCATTTGGCGGCCCATTTTCGTCTTCGGCAGCATCCCGAATACAGCTTCCTCGATCACCTTTTCCGGCCGGCGCGCGATCAAGCGCAGGAACGACTCCTCGCGCAGGCCCCCGGGAAAACCCGTGTACCGGCGATAAACCTTTTTCTCGGACTTCAAGCCCGTGAGGCGGACCTTTTCGGCATTCACCACGATGACGTGGTCGCCCATATCAATGTAGGGCACGTACTTGGGGTTGCGCTTGCCGGCCAGGATGCTGGCCGCCTCGGTCGCCAGGCGCCCCAGGGTTTTGCCGCTGGCGTCAACCACAAACCACTTGCGGGTGATCTCCAGCGCGCTTGGGATAAACGTCGACATGCTCAAACTCTCCTCTTACGCTGCGGCAAACCGCAGCAAAACTGAAATGCTCAGCAAAACCCAAAATGTTGGGTGAGCGGGTGCGTACCCCCAAATGGGAAAGCCATGCATCCGCCGGGCAGACGCGGGACCGCGCAAGACCTATAGATTAGGCGATTTCCGGGTTCCGCGTCAATCGCTGCGCTGGTTTCTAAACGCCGATAGGGATCAGCAACGGCTCGATCGCCGGCTGGGGCTTGATCTCCGGCATGGTGACGTCGAGCGCGCGGCCAGCGGCGAGCTCAGAAAGCACATGGTTTGCTGTGTCTTCCGTACGGGTTGACGCGATATGGAGCTTGCGGACGGCAAGCATTGTGACCACCGACATGAGATACCGGTTCTTCATTTGCAGATTTGCCGCATACACCAGCTGTGAGCGCATTATTCCTCTTTCTTGAGGGGAGTGCAGCTGGATTGCCAGGCCGGCCGAATCTCAATCTCTAATCCCTATCCTAACCTGCCCCCGGTCGATTCCGGGGTGCATCCACGCCGATTCCCAAAATGGTTCAGTCCTCGGAGTGAAGCTGCTGGGCGAATGTGGGCTTGTATTTATCGCGCGCCGGCTGTTTTTCCGGGATCACCCGGGACGCCTTGGGTTGGCCGACGCGGATCCGGGCATTTTCCTTGACGGCCAGCACGGCGCTGAATCGCTTTGTCTGGTTCTTCGATCCGGTTCGCTTCTTCATCGGAGACCCCTCGCATGCTTGATAATGAAGCTTCAAAACGCTGCGAGGAAAGATAAGAAATGGAAGAGCGCGATTTTTTCGATGAAAAACCGGAACAGCGGACCCACATGCTGACCTGCCCGCACTGCGGCAAGCCCGATGAGTACCAGCTGGGCTGGCTGGTGCGGCGAAAAAAAGCGCAGCTGGGCCGCGGTGCCGATGAGCGCGACCGGGCGCGGTTCGCGAAGGCGCAATCCTATATGGTCCGCAAAGATGACCTCGCCGCCTGCAAGAACATTCGCTGCCGCAAGCGCTTCGACGTGGCCGGGGTGCAGTCGGTCGCGTTTTTGTGATCCCTTTCATCTGCGCCGGGCGGATGCTAAAAAATGCTTGGGCAGGCAACTATTTGCAGCCTGCGGTTTCCCCGAGCATCTTATAGCCGGTTTCGCTCAGGCGGGAACGACCAAGACCCGGACCTGAACGAGCCTGAAAGGTTTTCCTTGCCCGTGACGATTTCCGCACGCTCCACTTTTTCCGCCGCGCTCGCTCTCGCCCTTCTCGCGCCCCTTGCGGCTTGCGCGCACAAGCAAGCTGCCGCGGGCGGCGGTTTCGCGCTGCCCCCGGGCGGGCTGCCGGTGCAGACCGAAACTGTGTCGAACTCGCCCGTACCCGAGGGCGACACCTATGTGGCAACAATCAAGAGCCGGCGCACGGCAAACATCAACCCCCAGGTGGACGGAAATATAACCAACATCGAGGTTGTTTCGGGTCAGCGCGTCCGCAAGGGGCAGCCGTTGATGGAGATCGACCCAAACAAGCAGGAAGCCACCGTCCAGTCGGCGGCGGCCACGGAGCAGCAGAAGCTCGCGGTGTACCAGTACAACCAGAGCGAAGTGGAGCGCCAGCGCAAGCTGTTCCAGGCGGGCATCACCAGTCGCGACGCCTACGACCAGGCGCTGCAAGCGTTTCGTAACTCCAAGGCCGACTACGAGTCGACGGTCGCCACCACGGCCACGCAGCGGCGGCAGCTGGGCTACTACCGCCTTACGGCCCCTTTTGACGGCACCGTCGGGGACATCCCGGTCCACATCGGCGACTATGTTTCCGCGACCACGCTGCTGACCACGGTGGACGCGAATACCGACCTCGAAGCCTACATCTATGTGCCGACCGAGCGGGCCTCGGAGCTGCGGATGGGGCTGCCGGTGAGCATCCTGGACGCGGCCGGCAACC
>CAXTVG010000488.1:698-2437 GCA_964247505.1 uncultured Acidobacteriaceae bacterium | reverse complement strand
CGGAAGATGCGCTCGCAGCCGGCGGCTTTGAGCGCGGCGGTCTGGGCGGCGGTGTCCTGTTCGGCCGTGGAGACCCGGGCGTAGCCGATGAGCATTGCACAAACATATCGCCATGCTTACGGTTAGTGCAACATGTTTTTGCAACGGGGGAACCCGCGCCAACGCAGGAGGCGGATGTCGTTGCGTAGACGCTCATTTGCGCAACGCCCCGCTGCCCCCTCAAGCGCGGCCGATAACCAGACTTTCGCGCGCCGCTTCGACCACCGCTTGCGAGACCACCTCCAGTTCATTGATGGCGAGGATGCGTTCGATCTGCGTCAGCAGCCTGTTCAGAAGCCGGAAGTTGCCGCCCGTGATGCGGATCACGGCCGCCGAAGCCTCGGCAGACAGGATCTCGTCAGGAAGCTTCACTCCGGACGGCGTCCAGCGCTGTTCAAAAAGCCAGCGCATCTCGGTGGAGCCGAGTGGGCGGAACTCATGCACGAAGCCGATCCGGGAATAGAACTGCGGGTACCGCGCCATGCGCTTCTCAATGCCCGGCGTGCCGATCAGCACCAAGCCGAAGCCGCCTTCATCGAAGATAGCCCGCACCTGTTCAAGGCTGGCCATGCGCATCCGGTCGGCCTCATCGATCAGAATGAGCGTGGTGGGACTGCCGATCTCCTTGAGCCTTCGGTCATACTCATCCGCGACCTGGCGGTAGGTCGGCTCCAAAGGAGGAACCCGGGAGGCTTCATACCCGGGCTTACCCTGGTTTTCCCGGTGATACCGTTCGTTGCGCAGCCGGATGGTATCGAGCGCATAGTTCGCCTGGCGCCGCAGGGGTCCCTGGGCGATCGAGGTCAGCGTCCCGCGCGTCCGCTCGATTTCGTATGCAATTCCCCGAGGGGTGTTGACGACACCGGGAGCATAAAACACTGTATCGAGGGGAAGTCCGTAGAGCGGTTCGGCAGTCCACAGGCTGTGCTGTTCGACCTTGTCGGCGCGGCTGTAGCGCCGGGCCGAGAGCGTTTTGCCTGTGCCCGGCGGCCCATAGCAAAGGCCGATGTATTTGTAGTGGCGGCAGGATCGCAGAACTCCACGAAACGCCGGTACTCGAGCGTTTCGACGAAGTCGTTTCTGCCGCTACTCATTGCGGTAGCGCTTGAGTTGCGGGGTTCGGGCCCTGGCGGGAACGGGTCGATCTGCATGGGGTTCCTCCATAGCCGGCGCCTCTCTCATCCCGCGCTTGAACTCGATCAGTGTGTCGACCGCTTTTTGCCGGTCCTGGAGAACTGCCCTCAGCTCCCGCCGGCGATGATTGCGCGCGTGCAGGATCTCCTTCAGGCTCAGAGTCTCACCGGCGAGGTCCGCCGCGACCGCGCGGCACAGGAACTTGTCTTGATGGAAGACGCGAACCTCGCCCATATCGCACGGGTCGTAGCGCACCGTCACATCTTCTCCGACATAGGCTGCCAGCGTTGCAGACAAGTACCGGAGACGCTCGAAGTGGATGCCGTCAGGCCGGACCTTGCGCGAGCGGACCGCGTGCATGAGCAGCAGATCGAGCTGTTCGAGAGACTCCGGCATGCGGGGCAGGAATCCGCCCGCCTCCCATCGTTCGACCGGGGGCACGGCGGTTTCAGCGCTCGGGCTGCGGTGGTAAACCTCCAGTAAAAATGTGCGGAACTGGTCTTCGAGCATCGGCAGCGTCAGGGCGGTTTTGTTCGATTGCGAGCAAGATAGCGGTCGCGCGAGCA
>CAXTVG010000488.1:0-688 GCA_964247505.1 uncultured Acidobacteriaceae bacterium | reverse complement strand
TCTCATGCACGGTCCGGAAGAACCGCTCAATGCGGCCGCGGCCGCGCGGTTCGCCCGGGATCGAGAAAATCAGCCGCATCTTCAGGTCGGCAGCGACCTGCTCCATGTGGTGCGAGCGGAAATCCGGGCCGTTATCTGTGTACAGCACCTCCGGAATGCCGCACACCGGCCAGTGCGGCTCGTCCTTGCGCCAGATGCCCTGTCGAATGGCAAGGGCGGTGCGCAGCACGGACGGAGCATCGAACGCGAGATAGTAGCCGGCGACGGCCCGGCTGTGATCGTCGATCACGATGGTCAGCCAGGGCTTCGCGATCGACCCGTCCCCGCGCAGGAGCGGGATATCCAGCAGTGTGTGATCGGCTTGCCAGACCGCGTTCGGTCCCGCAGCTTCGCGCCGGTGAACCAGGTCGAACTTTTCGCTGTAGGCTTTGCCGCCCTCCTGCGCGAGCGTGCGGAGGCCGGCGGGGAGCTCGCGGACAATATCGTGGACCATCCAGTACGTCGGGAGCGGCTCACCGGCCGCCTCCGCGAACTGGCGCACTTTTCGGTACACGGCCTTGAGCGGGAGCGGCGGACGTTCCAGCGCGAGCCCCTCGATCGCTTTTCGCACCTTCGGCGAAACCGCGCGCCGCACCCCCCTATCGTCCCGTCCCTTGCGTACCAGGCCCGACAGCCCGGACTTCTGGTA
>CAXTVG010000487.1:0-2449 GCA_964247505.1 uncultured Acidobacteriaceae bacterium | reverse complement strand
CCTCGGAAGCGCGCATGTTCCAGGCGATGGGCGTGGAGCCTGAGCTGCCCGATGCCGGCTGCTGCGACCTCGCTGGCTCGTTCGGCTACGAGGCCGAGCACTATGACATATCCATGCAGGTGGGCGAGCGCAAGCTGCTGCCGCTGGTGCGGGACCAGAAGCACGACACCTTGGTCGTCGCCGACGGCTTCAGCTGCCGCCAGCAGATCGCGCATGGAACCGAGCGCCAAGGCATGCACATTGCCGAAGTGATGGCGAAAGCGCTCGAAGCCAAGCCCGACGGCAAGGGTCCATACGTCGAGTCCGGCTACATCCAGCCCGCGCCCGTCTACCCCGTAGGCACGGCGCTGGCGGCTGCGGGCCTGCTCGGCCTTGGCGCTCTTTACCTCGTCACGCGCGGCGGGCAACACAGGGACGGAGGTTCACCGCGGGATTGAAGCGGCCCCAACAGCTGCCACGCTTCCCTCAGGCGGCACATACAACCTGAGTTTCACCGCTTCGCGCATGGTCGGGGTCACCCGCTTCCTGAACGCGTACCCTTGCGGCAGCCGCAGTGGAGCGTCCTCATCGGGCACCAGCACCAAAGCGCCGGGGTGCGCTTCCCACTGCCTCAGGTGCGCCAGCAAGAGTTGCTTTCGCACCCCCATGAGGCGATCCGCCTTATAACTCACCACCAGGGAAAACAGGACGCACCCCAGACCGACCAGCGCGATCCTGCCTCGGCCCCGTTTGGCGCTTGTCCGGAGCAACGGGATGTCGAGGCAGACAGCCCCAATCCACAGGACCCCGGCAAGCAGCAGCGAGTAGATCTTGTACCGCGACGCGAGACCGGCGGTTGTGCCGTAGCGTCCCAGCGCGACCAGCAAAGCCGACAGCAGGATAAAAACGGCGACCGCGAAGCTCGCCGGTTCCCGCCTGTGCCAACCCCGGCGCGTGAGCCAGGCGAATAGCACGACCAAAACCACTCCACCCGGCAGGGCTGCTCTCCACACATCCGCTCCCGACCCAAGAAAGACGAAAGGCGTGGTCGCCAGATTGATAAGAAAGGCCCCCATCGGCGGCCTCGCCGGTACGTCCGCCTTGGTGGAGTAATCCAGCCCATACAGCAGGGCGCCGCCAAGCGCGGTCAACCCCCAGGCCGTTATCCGCCGCCGCTGCTTTCCGAGCAGCAGCACCAGGGCCCCCGCGACCGCGACCATAAAGCCGTTTCCCGAGCAGAAGATCGCCGTCAGCAACAGTCCGCACGAAGCCGCGAAGGCGCCCCGCCCCGGTCGCGTCAGCAGCGCCAGCGAGCCCAGCGCCGCCGCGATCACGGTCAGGTTCTGCAAACCGCCCATGGCCCAGTCCAGAGTCTCAAAGTACTCAGGCGCCAGCAAAACCCACAGCACAGGCACAAACAGCCAGATACGCTCCGGCAGCGGTCTCCCCGATCGCCCCAGCAGCCTCCAGAGCACAAAGGCGGAAAGGAGCACCGTTGCATTGCCGAGCCACTCCAGCAGTGTGAAGTCCACCCTGCTTGTCAGCTCGTACTCGGCCGCCGCCACCGCGTGCAGCACCGCGAGCTTGTACTGCATATGCTGCGAGGTCAAAACCCATAGAGTCTTCTGCCAAGCGGAAGGCTCGGTCCTGTATTTCAGTAGGAAATTCAGGACCGCGTCGTAGTCGTCCATGCGCGGGATGTTGACAGCGCCGCGGTAGAGCACGAAGAGAAAAACAAGGACTGCCCCCGCCAGAAGAAAGACCCCAAGCGCACTCCAGATTCGCTGACTTCGCATGTGAGCCAAGTATCGCCCGAATGTTTCCATCCCGGCAAAGGCTCGGCCCGCTTGCACCCGCTGTCGCGAACTCGATCGCTACAGCGTCGCAACCGCTTCCGGCTCGGGCGCGGCTTCCTCAAACCTGCGCGCCAGGTCTGCGGCGATCTCCTTGCCGTGGAAGCGCCCGTTTTCGATGAAAATCTCGTTGGTCCGATTGCCGGCGACAATTACGCCTGCGAGATAGATCCCCGGTACGTTCGACTCCCGGGTGTGCGGGTCGCAGCAGGGCTGGCGGTCCTTGCCTTCCAGGCGAACGCCGAGCGACTCAAGAAACGAGAAGTCCGGGTGGTAGCCGGTCAGCGCGAAGACAAACTGGTTCGGCAGCGTCCGCTCGCCCTCCGGGGTGCGGATGGTCACGGAATCGCACCCGATGCTCACGACTTCCGAGTTGTAATATGCGATGATTTCGCCATTTTTCACGCGGTTGTTGAAGTCCGGCAGGATCCAGTACTTCACATGCTGGTGCATCTCCGGGCCCCGGTGGACCACCGTCACCCGCACCCCGTGCCGCCACAGGTCGAGCGCCGCAATCGCGGCAGAGTTCTTGCCGCCGACCACCAGCACGTCCATCCCGTAGTACGGATGCGGGTCGTCGTAGTAGTGCATCACCTTGCTCAGGTCCTCGCCGGGCA
>CAXTVG010000486.1:0-2450 GCA_964247505.1 uncultured Acidobacteriaceae bacterium | reverse complement strand
CGCGCCCTGACAAAACGGCAGCTCATCGTTGCCGGTGGCATCCGCGACCAGTCCGAAATCGACGCGCTTGACGCGCTCGCGATCGACGCGGTTGCCGGCATGGCTGTGTACACCGGTCTTATCGCGACGTGACGGTGCGCCGCCGCACGATTTCGCCCACCACGGCGAAAAACACCGCCATCGCGAACATGATGAAAGCGGCCCTGCCTTTATGCACCACCAGCGCCGCCCCGGCCTGCAAAGCCCAGATCGCCGCAAGCACAGGCCATACAATCCAAAGCTTCATAACTTCTTCGAGCCTAGCACTCGCGCGGCGAGCATCCGGGGGGTTACCGCCGGTCGCCTAAAAAAAGCGTCTTGACGCCGGCCTTGTACGTCCAAACACCTGCGCTGCCGAGCCCGGGAGAAGCGCCGAGGAGGTTTTCTGAATCCAACCAGCACCATGAGCCTTTACTCCCCCTTTTCGCACGGAGCGGCCGCGCGCCCGCTGTTCTACGCCGCAGCCGCGTTTGGGCTTTTCGCGAGTCTCCCGTGCCACGCCCAGCGCGCGGCCGATATCCCCGACGCCCCTTCCGCCGTACTCGCCGCGCAGCAGGACAACGGGCACCAGCAAGGCAACGGCGCCACGCCCACCCAGCAAACCACGAACGGGCCCGTAAACCCTCAGAACGGCGGCCAGCCCAAGCAAACCAAGCGCATTCTCGGCATCGTCCCCAACTTCCGCGCGGTTTCGGCCGATACCAAGCTGCCCCCGCAGACAGCGAAGGAAAAGTTCGCGAGCACTTTTCAGCAAAGCTTCGACTATTCAGACTTCATCTTCGTGGCCGCCCTCGCCGGCGTCGATCAAGCGGATAACGCAACACCGGAGTTCCACCAGGGCGCTGCCGGCTACGGCCGCTACTACTGGCACACCTTTGCCGACCAAACGGACGAGAACTTCTGGGTCCAGGCCATTCTTCCCTCGGTCACGCATGAGGATTCGCGCTACTACACCCTGGGCCACGGCAATATCCTGTACCGCGCCGTGTATGCCTTCGACCGCACCCTGATCACCAGGAAAGACTCGGGCGGCGAAACCGTGAACCTTTCTGAGATCATCGGCTCCGGGGCCGCTTCCGGTATTTCCACTGCCTACTATCCCAGCCAGGAAAAGACCTGGACCAAGACCGGGCAGCGCTGGCTCGAAAACGGCATCATCGACGGTGCCACTTACGTGTTTCAGGAGTTCTGGCCCGACGTAAACAACGCCATCTTTCATCAAAAAGACTAGGAACCTGCGCGCCCATGCCTGACCGAAAACCGGTTCGCATCGCCATTTCTTCTTCCCTCGACGATTCGCTCCTGCAACACCTGCCCTCCGGCGTTGCGGCGATTCGCTATCACCTGCACGGCGATGAACAGCTTGAAGCCGACATGGTGGTCATCCCAAGCTTCGGGCCGGATGCGGGCGATATTCTGAAGCGCACACGCACACGCTACGTCCAAACCATCTCGGCCGGGGTTGAAACCGTGCAGCCGTTTGTTCCCCCCGGCGCGGTGCTGTGCAACGCGCGCGGCGTCCACGATGCCACCACCGCGGAGTGGACCCTGACCGCGATCCTGGCCTCGCTCAAGTGGCTGCCGCTGTACGGACGGTTGCAGGAGCAGGGCCGCTGGGCCGGCCGCGCCGAGACCGACGCGTACTGGCAACAGACCTACGGCGGCCCGCACGATTCGGGCACTCCAGTGCTTGTGGAAGAGCTCGCCGGCAAAACGGTGCTGATCGTCGGCTACGGCGCCATCGGCAAAGCCATTGAAGCGCGTCTCCAGCCGTTCGAGCCGGCCCGCGTCCTGCGCATCGCGCGCACACCTCGCGAAGGCGTCGCACCCGTCGCCGACCTCCACAGGCTGCTGCCCGAGGCGGACATCGTCGTGCTCATCACCCCGCTCACCCCGGAAACGCGCCACCTCATCGGGGCCGCCGAGCTCGCCCTCATGCGCCGGGGCGCGCTGCTGGTCAACGCCGCGCGCGGCGGGGTCGTCGATACCGATGCCCTGGTGGCCGCGCTCGAAAGCCACCGCATCCGCGCCGCCCTCGACGTCACCGACCCCGAACCGCTGCCGCCCGGCCACCCGCTCTGGAAGGCACCGGGCCTGCTTCTCACGCCCCACATCGCCGGATCCATTCCCGCCTTTCTCGATCGCGTTTTCCGCTTCGTCGGGGCGCAGGCCGAGCGCCTGCTCCGCGGAGAGGAGCCGGAGAACATCATCCACGGCGCGTACTAAGCCGGTCCAACTCAACTGCTTGCAGCGGAACATAGTACCCTTGCCAAGGGCGCACATCCCCCGCGAAGGACCACACGTTCACCATGGCGAAGTTCACGGTCGGTGTAGACATGGGCGGCACCAACCTGCGAATCGCGGGTTACTGCAGCAGCTGGGAGCGGCTCAGCTCCGTGGCTATCCCCACG
>CAXTVG010000485.1:0-2451 GCA_964247505.1 uncultured Acidobacteriaceae bacterium | reverse complement strand
CGCGGGGCGTGGTGATGCCGAAGCGCGGAGGTCTTTCGCCGGCGCTGCGGTAGAAATAGCTAAGGCTCGCGCTGCGATGCTTGCGGCTTGCGCCGTAAACCTGGCCGTAGTCGGCGTGCTTGCGGAGCCTTGCGGTGCGGAAAGGGATTTCCATGGCGCCTGCGCGCTCGCCGCGGGCCTAGTCGCGGAAGCCGGCGGAGACGGCGATCTTATGACGGCCCTTGGCGCGGCGGCGGCTCAGAACGGCGGCACCGCTTTTGGTTTTCATGCGGGTGCGGAAGCCGTGGGTCTTGGACCGGTGGCGGCGGTTGGGCTGAAAAGTGCGTTTGGGCATTTCTAAACTCCTCGGGAGCGAACGGAACTAGCCCTGGGCTGGCGATCAACGCGCGCTTTGGGTGAAGGTAGAGTATAGCGCATGCTGCTTGGCGCGATCGGTACAAGCGCGCGGATGGTACGCCATCCCGCGCCCGCCGCCAAGCGGTTTCTTGCGACGCAGGTCGCATGGTTTTCACCCGATTCCCAGTTTTCACCACAGCTTGTGCAGTGGGGAAGAAGCACAGGCCGTGCGGGAAAACAAGCCCGAAAACCGCCGCCAAAGTGTGCTAGTCTGGGCCTCACTTTGAACGATCCGTGGTTGCTGCAGGCTTAAGGGTTTTCCACGCTGCGCCCGGCGCCATTCCTCTTCGTTCCACAACTCGCTGCGCAAGACGGCCCTCCTCCAATTGGGGGCATTGCCGTCGTGCGTTTGCCTTTGTGAGCGGGGTGGGACGCAAGCGGGCAGGTCGGATCTGCCGGTAAGGACTTTCTGGAATGAGCTTTTATCCCGCCGCCCCCGTCGCTCCCCTGAACCCCTGGGTTCGCATCCTGGGCGCGCTCCAGAAAAAAGTGAACCGGCAGGCGTATGAGACCTGGTTCAAGCCGACGCTGTTCAGCCATACGGACGGCAATGTGCTGGTAGTGCGCGTGCCGACGGCAAAGTTCCAGGGCATCGGCGATCGCTACGCCGACCTGATTATGGAAGCGATCGACACGCTGCGCTTGCCGTACGAACGGGTGGATTTTGTAGTGCCGGAGCCGGAAGCGCCCGCTCCCGCGCCTTCCGTAGATGAGGGATTTCCACCCGCGCCGGCCCACCTTGGCCGCAGCTACGGACACGGCAACGGCGCGAGCGCGCATCGGGAAGCGGGGGGCAGGAACCCCGGCCATCGTGCGGGAAGCGGTGAGGCTCCAGAGCCGGGAACGGTGGCGCTCCAGGCGGCGGCATCGGCGCAGAACCCGGCTGTGGCGCCGGCCGGTTCGCCGCAGCAGGCACGGTTCGACTGGAACACGGCCGCGCAGCTGAACCCGCGGTACACCTTTGACGCCTTCGTTGCTGGGGCGGGGAACCAGTTCGCGCGCGCGGCGGCGGCGGCCGTAGCGGAGTCGCCCGCCAAGGCCTATAACCCGCTTTTTCTGTATGGCGGCGTGGGCATGGGCAAGACCCACCTGATGCAGGCCATCGGGCATGAGCTGAAGCGCCGGCAGCCGGAAGCGGCGATCTCGTATGTGTCGAGCGAGAAATTCACCAACGAGATGATCAACTCGCTGCGCTATGACAAGATGACCAGCTTCCGGGATAAGTACCGCTCGATGGACCTCCTGTTGATCGACGACATCCAGTTCCTGGCGCAGAAGGAGCGGACGCAGGAGGAGTTCTTCCACACGTTTAACGCGCTGCACGAGAGCGGTAAACAGATCGCCATCGCGAGCGATCGGCCGCCGAAGGAACTGCCGGAAATCGAGGATCGTTTGCGCTCGCGGTTCGAGTGGGGGCTGATCGCCGACATTCAGCCGCCCGATCTCGAGACCAAGGTCGCGATCCTCCAGAAAAAGGCGGAAACCGAAGACCGGCCGCTGCCGACGGATGTGGCGCTGTTTGTGGCGTCCAACGTGCGGACCAACGTGCGGGAGCTCGAAGGGGCGCTGACCCGGCTGTTTGCCTGGTGCAAGCTGCACGGCGTCGAGATGAGCCTGACCACCGCGCAGCTGTGCCTGCGGCAGTTTATCGATACGCAGGTGCGCAAGATCACGATCGAGGCGATCCAGCGCGCGGTGGCCGAGCAGTTCGGGATGCGGGTGACGGAGCTCAAGGCGAAGAACAATTCGCGCGCGGTGGTGGTGCCGCGGCAGATCGCGATGTACCTGGCCAAGCAGATGACCGAGGCCTCGCTGCCGGAGATCGGGCGCCAGTTCGGCAACAAGCACCACACGACCGTGATGCACTCGATCGCGAAAATCGAGGACCAGCGCCGGGCGGACAAGGACCTGAACCGGATGCTGACCGGGTTGCAGGAGGAGTTGTCAAGCTAGGCTCGGTCGCGGACGCGCAAGGTGTCGACCGTGAGCTCATCAACTTGGAGTTCGCGGATGTGGAGCTTGCGGATTTCGGCTTCGAGCACGGATAGCCTGCCG
>CAXTVG010000484.1:0-2463 GCA_964247505.1 uncultured Acidobacteriaceae bacterium | reverse complement strand
GTGCAGCTCCTGGCGGTCCACTTCGTAGCCGATCGAGAGCATTTGCCGGTCGCGCCGGACCAGGAAACCGAAGTCGGTTTCGGTGGCGAGGCGAAACGCTTTTCGCGAGCATAGGGATACATCGGCGGCCAGCCGTTCCAGTCGCTCCACCGCTGAGGGCAGCATGGCGCGCAGCCGCTCGGCCAGCACCGGGAGCGCCCGGTCGGTGTCTGCCTCACGCGAATGCGCAAATACCACCAGGCGCGCTTCGAGCTCGCGCGCGAACTTTGCTGCGTTGGCGAGGCTGGGGTGGGTCGGGTCGAGCTCGAGAGGCGAGCGCAGAGGCGCGAACTCGGGAAGCAGCCAGGGCTGGTACTCGCGAATGAGGATCGCGATCGCGCTTACACGCTTGGTGTGTTCGTCACGCCACCAGTTCGCTTCGTTGGGCCCCTGCGGTGCTTCCCGCGCGGCAATTGCGGGCTGAAGCGCGGCGCGCTCCAGCGCCCAGTGCATCGACGCTTCGAGCGGCGCTCCGGCCGCGGGCAGGCCGGAGTCGCCCGCCTGCGAGACGGCGAGCTGGGTGCGCTGGCCCGCGAACAGGCGCTCGTCGATCAGGGGCCGGTCCAGCAGCTCGGACGCGCCCATTCTCAGCGTGTACAGCGAGGCCGCAAAGTTGCCGCTGTCGACCGACGAGACCGTAATGGGGCGGAGGGGTTCAAGCGTGTGGGTGTCGTACCAGTTGTACAGGTGGCCGCGATACTTCGGCAGCGCCTCGAAGGTTGCGAGCGTGGCCAGGGTAAGCTCGGCAAACTCGGGCACGGTGAGCCAGCCGAACTCGACCGCCGCTTGCCGGGCGTTGAGCAGCAGACCGAGGTTGGTGGGCGACACGCGCGGGGCCTCGACGAGGTTCTGCTCTTCGACGTTGTCGGGGATGAGGTGATGGTGGCGCGCGTCGCCGAACTGGTAGAAGTAGCGCCAGATGCGCAGAGCCTGCTCGCGCAGGAACAGGGCGTCGGCAGCGGTGAGCGGCTTGGCGGCCTCGGCCGGCGGTTCGTTGAGCCATTTGGTGATCAAAGGCGCAGCGGCCCACAGCAGCAGCACGGGCAGCGCGACGATCAACGCGAAGGGGAGGAAGTAAGTGTAGGCGGCCGTGCCAATCGCGAACGAGACCTGCCCGCCGCGGAAAAACAGCAGCACCGCGAGCACCAGCGCGAACACGGGGCTGAGTTTCAGGTACAGGTCCACGGGCGTGGTGCGCTTGCCCGACTCGGCTTCGGCCGCGGTTTCCCATTCCAGCAGCTTTTGGCCGGTAACCAGGCGGCGCACCAGCGAGCGCACGATCGCGTCGAGCGACAAAAACGTCGAGTGGGGCAGAAAAACTACGTTCAGCAGCGTGATAAACGCGGCCTGCGCCGTGCCTTCCATTGCTTCGCCCACCGCGCCGGCCTGGTCGGAAGCCATGGCGCGGCCGAGCGAGAAGCAGAACTGCACAAAAGTGGGCAGAAACATGAGCGCCAGCGTGACGACGGTCCAATAGATAGGGCCGCCGACCAGGCCGAACCAGCCCGCGATGAACAGGAGCATGGTGCCGGGCTCGACCAGCGAACGGCGCAGATTGTCGAAAATTTTCCAGCGCGAGATGGTCGAGATGGGGTTGCGGACCTTGCGGCCCGACTCGTCCGGCACGGCGTTCGAGATCCATTGCGCGATTTGCCAGTCGCCGCGCACCCAGCGGTGCTTGCGGCGGGTGTAGGCCGAGTAGTGCGACGGGTAATCGTCGACCACCTCGATGTCGGTCGCGAGGCCCGCGCGGCAGTATGCGCCTTCGATCAGGTCGTGCGAGAGCAGGGCGTTGCGCGGGAAGCGGCGGTCGAGCACGGCGTGCAGGGTTTGCACTTCGTAAATGCCCTTGCCGGTGAAAATGCCCTCGCCGTACAGGTCCTGGTACACGTCGGAAACGGCGCGGGTGTAGATGTCAAAACCCGTTTGGCCGGAGAAAATGGACGCGAGACGCGAGCGAGAAGCGGAGTGCACGCTGACGCCCACGCGCGGCTGCAGGATACCGTAGCCCGCGGTGACGATGCGGCGCTCGGGATCGATGACGGCCTGGTTAAGCGGGTGCGCCATGGCGCCCGCCATCGAAGCCGCGGTCCCGCGCGGCAGCTGCGTGTCGGAGTCGAGCGTGATGATGTAGCGGGAGCGGCGCACCGCATCCACGCCGCCGGCCTTGGTTGGGAATGCGTCAAACGTGCCTTGCAGATATTTGTTCAGGTCCAGCAGCTTGCCGCGTTTGCGCTCCCAGCCCATCCATACGCCCTGGCGAGCGTTGAAGATGCGGTTGCGATGGAACAGCGCGAACCTGCCGCCGCGCTCGCCGCGGTAGCGCTCGTCGAGCTCGGTGATGAGCCGGATGGCGAGATCGACCAGCGGGTCGGTGTCGTTTTCACGCGGCTTGGTGACCGAGTCGGGCAGGTCGGTAATGAG
>CAXTVG010000483.1:0-2468 GCA_964247505.1 uncultured Acidobacteriaceae bacterium | reverse complement strand
TCGCCCACGCGTAGCGCACATACTCCGGCCGCGCGAGCGCACCGGCGCTCACCACAACCGTGGCCCCTTCCACGCGCGCGTCAGCAGGGCGAAAGCGCCGGTCGTTTCCGGCCACTTCAAAGCCGCGCAACACGCCGCCTTCTGCAGCCAGCGCGTTGCCATGTGTGAAGTACACGCGCAAGGCCCCAGGTTCCTCCACCGCCTCGCGAAACAGCGGACCGCTCCACTCCAGTTTTTCTCCGTACGCGACCGCACGGGCGCCAAGCGCAAGCCGCGCTCCCACGGTCTGCTTGTCGGGCGGGTGTACGTTGTCCGCCTCGCCCACGTCGAGCGTGACCGCCATCGCCGTCCCGTTCAGCTTCAGCGTCCGGCGCTGGGCCTCGCGCACGATGCCCCAGGTCTCAGCCGGGCTCGAGGTAAAGCTTGAAATCTGGGCAAACAGGAATGGGAAATCTCCTTCCTGCCAACGTGCGCGCCAGTCGGTGATCAGCGCGGGGAACAGGCGCTCGTACAAGGGCGCGCGCTCCGCCGCGCTGTCTGTTTCGCCCTGGTACCAGAGCACGCCCTTGATGCTGTACGGGAGCGCCGGGGCCACCATGCCGTTGAACAAGCCGGCCGGCGCATAGGATTCCGGGTCCGGATGCCACGAGTGCTTCGGCGCGGGCCGTCCACTCGCTAATGCCGCGGCGTCTTCGCGTTTTTCCGCGGCTGCCATCGCGGCAACATCGCCCTGCTGCTCCACCATGGGCGCGCGCGCCGCAAACTCTCCCATCAGCCCCGCATCGGCGCTCAGCCCATCCAGGCTCACCCACGACGAAGCCGGTGTGCCGCCCCAGGTCGCGTCAATCAGCCCCACGGGCACGTGCTGGTCCCGTTCGATCGCACGCCCGAAGAAGTACGCCACCGCGGAAAACTCAGCCGCCGTCGCCGGCGTGCACAAGGTCCAGCTCGCGTCGATGTCGCGCTGCTCATATTCCGAGCTCGCGTGCGGAAACCGCAGCAGGCGAATCCGCGGCTCGGTTGCCCCGGCGATCTCCTGCGCGCCATTCTTCAGCACCGCCGAGCCGGGAAACCCGCGCAATGGAAACTCCATATTCGACTGCCCGGAGGCGAACCAAACGTCGCCGACCAGCACATCCCGGAGCGTGAGGGTATTGCTGCCCGCGACCGTCAGCGTGTAAGGGCCGCCCGCAGGCTCGGGGCCGAGCGCCACGCGCCATTTCCCCAGTTCATCCGTGGTCGCGCTCGCCTGCTGCTTGTTGAGCGAAACGGTCACGCGCTCGCCCGGTGCCGCCCACCCCCACACGCGAATCGGCTGCTCGCGTTGCAGCACCGCGTGGTCGCTGAGCATGTGCGGCAGCCTAACCTCGGCCTGCGCGGCCATGGAAAAGCAAAAGACGAGAAGACTAAGCAAGCGCGACGACATGGAGGCGGGCAGCTCCTTCTTCATGCAACCGGCCCAGCATACAAGGAGCGACAGGCCGGGTGGAAGTCTTCCCGAACAGCGGTGTTAGCTCGCCGGCAGCACGGCCCCGCAGGATGCTCGCACAATCAGCTCAAAGTCCACATAGGTGCTCCGGGCCGGGCGCTCCGGCCGCTCCACGCGGTCCAGCATCGCCGCCATTGCCGCCGCGCCGATCTCCGCGCAGTTCTGCCGGATCGTGGTCAAGGGCACAGGCAGCAGTCCCGCATAGCGCACATCGTCGATGCCAACTAATCGTATGTCCGCCGGCACGCGCATTCCCAGGCGTTGCAGCGCCCACATCACCGCCGCGGCGGTTCGGTCGTTCGCGCACAACAGTGCATCCGGTTTGTGCTCTTCCAGAACCTGCTGGATTTCCTCCGCGCTGCCCTCCTCGATCCCAATCTGCGGAAAAGGCCGCGCCGCGAAGTGATACGGCCCAACCCGCTCCAGCGCCCGGCAGTGCCCGGCATAGCGCGCGTCCACGGACGATGCCGCGTAGCTGCGCGACAGAAACGCAATCCGCTGCGCGCCGCCCTCTAGTAAGTGCCGGGTCAGCGTAAACCCTGCCGCATAGTGGTCGATGCTCACGCAATCGTACGGGTCGGTTTCTGGGAACCTGGCGATCGTGCGGTCCAGCAAGACGACCGGGACATGGGCCTGGCGCAGCGCTCTGGCGATGCGCTCGTTGACCGCGCTGCTGTCGGGCAGGTGCTCCATCGGCGCGAAGAACACCCCGGCCACGCCCTGCTCTATGTATTGCCGGCAAAGCTGCTCGGCTTCTTCAATGCTGCGGTCACCGTTGCCGCTCAGCGCGCCCCAGCTCAGCGAGTGGACGCGGCCCTGCGGCGACAAAACCATGCCCCGGCAGATGGGCTCGAAGATCTCTGTGCTGCCCAGTTCCGGGATCAAAAGGCCGAATTGCAGCGCGTTTTCTCGCGCCGGCACCGCCACGTATGTGCCGGAGCCCACCCGCCGCGTGACCAGGCCGGCGCGCTGCAGCTCC
>CAXTVG010000482.1:0-2469 GCA_964247505.1 uncultured Acidobacteriaceae bacterium | reverse complement strand
AAATAAAGGCGATCAACTTGAATTGCGCGCTTCACTTCTCCACTTATAAGCAAGAGGCGCACTCTTTAATCTTCGCTGTTTTCCGCACTTCCCTGATCTGCGGTCCCTTGGACAAGTTCGAGCGCATCACGGTAGAGAAAAGGTATCCAGTACTCCACGTTCGGACGAACGCCCCTGATCTCAAAAAGACCGACTGCAGCCAGGCGTCCAGCGCGATCACTAGCGTCTTGCAGCGAAACGCTCCAGATATTCGCGAGGCTCGCTGAGGTTTGCTTCGTCTTCTGTCCCTTTAGCTGCACGATCCAGTCTTTCATTTGCGGGTATTCCGCCAATAGAGTTTGCTCTAGGCGAACCTGTGAGACTTCCGGAAGAGCTTCTTTAAATGATGGTCTCGCGAAGAGTTGTTCCCCTTCCGGACTATTCTCGCCCACTTCAAGTCTACGAATTTGCACTTCCCGCAATGAGTTTAGAAAATGTATCAGCTCTCGTGGAGCATTTGACTTAGAACCATCTCGCGTCCGACTAAGAATCCAATCGATCGTATTTGGCTTATTCGGGCCAACCTCGACCTGTTGAGGGCAGAGTCGGTAGAAGAGAGTTTCTTGCTCACTAACGCTCGTGTGGGCAAGCTGCTCTTCAACTCCGTAAGCTCCACGAACAGCGGTGTTGTGTAATGCCCTCCTAATCATCAGATTTAATAGGGAACTGCGATTCCAACTAATCGTGACGTGCCTCGTGATGTGACTCGCTTCTCGGAAGCCACCTTCGGTGATGCGCGTCCATATATCCGTGCGTAAAAAGATTTTTAGCTGTATACGCGAGAAAGAGTTTAGATCGAGGTACACACGGAAGAGCGCCCGCAATGCATTGCTTTCGAGATCAACATCCTCGGCAAAAGCAACGTCTAGCCTGTCCATCAGAACCCAAACGTGAGCTCCTGCAGTGGTAAGCGCCCGGTCTGCCAGTCCTAGTAGCTCTTCTACAGAATGTGACCCTGGCGTAGCTGCTTTACTTGCTTCGGAAAAGACGATTTTGCCTTCAAAACCATTTGGCGCTCCTGTTAACGGGTCAACGCTAAGCTTCCCTGTTAGAGCCTGTGGCCGAAGTGCGTTCCGCGCGTAAGCCGCTACTGCATGGAGGATATTTGCCAGACTTCGTTCACCTTTGATCAGGCCCTCCCTGCTTAAAGCAGCCTTTAGAACGTCGGAGTCTTTACTTCTGATTCCAAAATCATCGAATGTGCTTTGAATGAGGGTGACAATATAGAGCTTCCAGAGACCTACAAATTCACCCTCGCTGGTGGGCGGAGCAGTACCAAGATCTTTGAAAGCTGTAGCGCCCCTGGGATTTTCACCCCCAATCAGGATTATGCCCCGATCGAACAACTCACCACTTTTGGCAAGCAGCAGTGAGTAGAGGGCACTCTTTCCAGCTCCCTTCGGCCCGTAGATAACGTCAATGTCTCCTCTATGAAGCCTTGCCCACTGGTCTGTTTGAACAAAGTAGGTTTCGAGAACATCTGTTTCTTCCTCAGCGATTCGCTCTCCAAATGAGGTGTTAAGGAGCACGGCTCTCTTGTCCAATTCAGTCTCCAAACGCGCCTACGACGGCGCAAGGGTAAGTTATGTGCGAAGGGTAACGTCAGCAAGCTGCGAGTGCAAGGATTGAATGGTGGGGAGGTTCCGGATGGGTGTGCCTAGTTTTCGTTCTGCATGACGTAGATCGTACAGCGTTTGTAGGTTGAGCCAGAACTGGGGTGTGGTGCCGAAGAAGTGGGCGAGGCGGAGGGCGGTGTCGGCGGTGAGGGAGCGGCGGCCGTTGAGGATTTGGGTGATGCGGTTGGTGGGGACTTGGAGTTGGCGGGCTAGCTCGGCGGCGCTGATGCGGAGCTCGGCTAGCTCTTCGGCCAGGTGTTCGCCGGGGTGGATGGGTTCCATGGCTCTGTTCCCTTTCTAGTGGTAGTCCACGAGTTCGACGTTTGAGGGGCCGTTTGCGCCGGTGGGCCATGCAAAGCAGATGCGCCACTGGTCGTTGACCCGGATGCTGTACTGGCCTTTGCGGTCGCCCTTCAATGCTTCAAAGTGGTTGCCGGGGAGTGCTGCCAGGTCTTGCAAAACAGCTGCTGCTTCGAGGCGGTCGAGCTTGAGCCTTGCGGCTCGCTCGATGCCGGAAAAGGCTTTGACCGGTTTGCCTGCGGCGAAATCGCGGGTGCGCTTGTCGCGGCAGGACAGGATCACTTCTTTACGCTAGCAAGCGTTACGCGGTACGTCAAGCGTAATCGTCGACTTTGGATGGAATCGGATCCTTCGCTCTGCCGGATGAAACTCGCTAGCGAGATGAGGCTGTCGGGCGGAAAGCTATGTTAACGCGTAATGAAGGCCTGCAGGCCGGCGTGGCGGGCGTGGGTTTCGATGGCTTGTTGGATTTGGAGGGCTAGGGCCAGGGCGTTGCGGGCTTGGGGGGCGGTGA
>CAXTVG010000481.1:0-2471 GCA_964247505.1 uncultured Acidobacteriaceae bacterium | reverse complement strand
CACCACGGCCTGTGGTGACCCCGCCCCGTCCGGTTCTGGGCGCGTTTAAGTCGCCGGAAGCGCCGGCGCAGCAGGCTCCGCGGGTAGCCGCAACCCAGGCAGCCGGGTTTGGCGCGCCATCGGGTGTGCAGGCCAACCCCAACGCAAGCCGCCCATCGCAGCTGGCGACGGTAGGGGCTTTCGGTGCGGCCGCAAACAGTAATCAGGGCGCGGCTTCGCGACAGGGCACGGTCGCGTCGACCGGGTTCGGCTCGGGTGCCCCTTCAGGTTCGCCGAATGGCAGCTCGCGGGGAGTCGTAGCAGCTACCGCATTCGGTTCCGGCTCGCAGCCCGCGGGCATGCCCGGAGGCCGCGGTACCGTCGCGTCCACCGGTTTCGGTTCAGGGTCGCAGCCGGGCGGCTCGCCGCGCGGAACTGGAACCGTTGCGTCGACCGGGTTCGGCCATAATGCGGCAGCCGCAAGTGGTCCGCCGGCCAGGGCGCAGGAGGCGGCGACGACACCCATCGTCGTGCTCACAAAGCCGCTTCCCCAGTACACGGCTGAGGCGCGGGAGCAACACGTCCAGGGCGATGTCACTCTGGAGGTGCGGTTCACAGCTGAGGGTCAGGTCGAGGTGCTGCGTGTTGTGAGCGGGCTTGGGCATGGGCTGGACGAACAGGCCAGGCTCGCCGCCGCGCGGATCCGGTTCAAGCCGGCCACACGGGATGGCAAGGCAGTTGACCAGGTTTCGGTGATTCACGTTGCGTTCCAGCTCGCTTAGGCTTGGGCGCGCTGCTAACATTTCCACTGCCGGGGCAGTCCCCGGCGAGATGAGGGTCGTTTATGGTTGCTCGTAAGTTCGGGCTGTTGTGCTTGGGTGTGTCGCTCGCGGCCTCTCCGGCTTTCGCCAAAAAAGAAAAGCCTCTCCAGCTGGTGCCGCTCACCCCGGATCAGAAGCAGCTGGTCACGAAAGCGATGGCGCAGGAAAAGGACACCGTCAAGCAAATCGCCAAGCACACGCCGGTAGTCCAGACCTACATCCAAAACATGCGCCCGGACCCGGTCGAGTACCAGGTGCCGGTGTCGGACCAGTACATTATCGGCCGCGTGGACTTCGGCAAAACTTTCTCCGACCAGGAATATGACGCCAAGGCGACCAAGCGCGGGATTCTTCGCGGATCTATGAAGTACGTCACCGGACTGAGCAAAGCCTTCGAGCTGAGCTATTCTCCTACCGGCTTTATGGACATGATGTTTATCGATCCGACCGGCTTTGACTTCCAGCACTACGATGTCACGTTTGTGCGCCGCGAGTTTGTCGGCAACGTCCGGACCGCTGTTTTTGACGTGAAGCCTAAGAACAAAGCAGGCGCGGGCCGCTTCTTTGGGCGCATCTGGGTGGAGGACCGGGAAGGCCATATTGTCCGCTTCAATGGCACGTATACCAGCAATCCGAACGACGAGGACACCCACTACTACCACTTTGACTCGTGGCGCTCAAACCTGCAGGAAGGCGTTTGGCTGCCCTCTGTGATCTACACCGAAGAGTCGGACCATGCAGCCGCGGCACACGCCAAAGGCTTCAAGGCGCAAACATACTTCTGGGGCTATTCGCTCAAGATTCCCCAGAGCGTTTCCGATAATGCGTCGATGGAGATCGAGAACGCGCAGGATCAAAGCCAGAACTCGCAGGACGTCAATCCGCTTCAGGCGCAGCGCCTGTTCGTGACACAGGCGGAAAACAACGTGCTGGACAGGCTGGTGCAAGCCGGACTGCTGGCGCCGCCCAGCGCCTTTGACAAAGTGCTTGAAACCGTTACCAACAACATCATCATCGGTAATAACTTACAGCTGCCGAACGACATTCACTGCCGCGTCATGCTCACCCAGCCCCTTGAGTCGCTCGCCGTCGGCAACACAATCCTGCTCAGCAAGGGTCTAGTCGACGTGCTGCCCAACGAAGAGGACCTCGCCGCCCTGCTGTCGTTTGAACTTGCTCATATCGTGCTTGGACATCACATCGACACGCGTTATGCGTTCAATGACCGGCTCCTGTTCCCCGATGAGGCCGCCTTTGAACGCATCAATATGAACCACACGGACGCGGATAATGCGGCAGCCGCCAAAAAGGCTATCGAGCTGTTCAACAACTCTGTTTATAAAGACAAGTCAGCAAGTGTAGGCCTGTTCTTCGCGGAACTCCAAAGCCGCGAAAAGGACCTCTCGTCCCTGCTCACGCCACGCCTAGGCGACGCTCTGATCCAAACTGACGGCACACCCTGGCTTCAAAACCTGGGGAAAGGGCAGAAGCTGAACGTCGTCGACACGCACCAGATCGCAGCTCTGCCGCTTGGCAGCCATCTCCGTACCGACTCCTGGGATGACAAGGTGATAGCCCTGAATGCTCCCGCGCCGCTGATCCTGAACCCGAGTGACAAGCTGCCGCTTGAAGTAACGCCCGTCTACCTGCGGCTCCAGTACTACCAGCCGC
>CAXTVG010000480.1:0-2472 GCA_964247505.1 uncultured Acidobacteriaceae bacterium | reverse complement strand
AAGAGCCCGCGCACGACCCGACTGCGAACGTCGTCAAGGACGTCAACCCGTTTACGGGTGAAGGACTTTAATCTCGGGCGTCCATGTTTCTCGACCGGGTCATCCTGAGCGCAGCGAAGGACCTGCTTTCCTGCGACCGGCATAGGCCTTCCTAGACAAAGTAGTTTCAAGAAAGACAGCTAAACTCAAGCCCAAGGAGCCGCCCATGCGTTCCGCGAAACATACCCTGCTTCTGCTCGCCGCCCTGGCCGCCCCGCTCGTCGCGCAAAGCCTGCCCGAGGCCGCCGCCGAACAATCTGATCTCGACTGGATCCAGCTCATCGACCGCGCCGACTACAGCGACGCTTTCCAGCAAGCCGCCGCCGCCATGCGCTCCGGCACGGAATCCGAGTTTGCGCGCGCCATTGCCCAAACCCGCGCACCGCTCGGTCCGCTCCAGTCCCGCAAACTCCACAGCGCCAAGGAAACCTCGCAGCTCCCCGGAGCTCCCGACGGCCATTACGTCATCACCCAGTACGACAGCGCCTTCGCCCACAAGCACAGCGCAACGGAAACGGTGATCGCCGTCGAAGAGCCCGACAAAACCTGGCGCGTGACGGGTTACTTCATCAAGTAGGCTCTTCTCTGGTACTACACCGAACCTCAAGTCTCTGCTCTGGCTTTTGCTTGCAATCGAATCGACCTACCCACTTAACCAATGGACCGCCAGGCCGGTTCGTGCGTACCACCTAACGGCCAGGCGCACGACTAAACCGGCCGCTCATGAGAAAGGTCGCTTGATGATCACGATGCTACTGGCTCTTGGAATCGGCTATACACTTCATGCGAAAGACGTCTTCCAGCCGCCCAAGCCTTCTGCTCCTGAAATGTGGAGCGAGAAAGCTCCGCGACGCGAGTCGCTGGAGCTTCAAACAACAGAAGGAACGACGCTGCGCGGTTGGCTCTATAAGGCAGACCAGAGCGACGCGCAAACGGTTCTCTTTTTCTACGGCAGCAACGAGGACCTATCGCACGAGGCGAAACGCCTTGCTTGGTTGAGTAATACTATGCATGTAAATGCAATCTGCTTTGATTATCCTGGGTACGGCTTCAGCGGCGGTTCGGTTGACATCGATGCAATGGAGTCCGCAGCTTTGCAGGAGTTCGACTATGTCAAGCAGCGATCTGCGCCGACTGCGAGGACGCCCATCGTCTCCTACGGTTGGTCGATCGGCACAAGCATGGCGATTCACGTTGCAGCGAAACGGCAGGTCGCGGGGTTGATCCTGCAAGCTCCTCCTGGAAGCGCCGATGAAATGATGCGATGGTCATCGAAGCACGCCGTTCCCTGGTACGGACGCGGTGTAGCGAAGATGAAAGTGGATCCAGCTGTTCAACAGGTGTATGAAAATGCCGCCGCAATCCACAAGGTCATCAGCCCGCTGCTTGTGATTCAAGGCGAGTTAGACGACGTGGTTCCCATTGAGCAGGGCCGAGAAGTATTTCAAGCTTCTCAAGCGCCGCAAAAGCAGTTTGTGGAAGTACCCAAGGCTCACCATAATGACTTGCGATTTACGCAGCCGCCAGCGTCACAAGCTGTTGAACAGTTTTTGCATACTATGCCCAGAGCACTTTCGGAGTAAGAGTGGGCAACTAACACTTGCCGGGTGCCCCAGGTCTCGCCTTGAGACCTGGGTTCTCGTGAGCGAAAGCTCACGACCGCACTTGGGGTTGGACCGAAAGATGAAACAGCTCTAAACGCCGTCCAGCGCCCGCGTGAGCTCCTCCGGCTCCCGCATTGGAGGCAGGCAGCTCGCCCCGCGGCACACCACCGCAAAGCTGCCCGCCTCGCCCAACTGCGGCAGATAGGGCAGTGTCTCGCTCAGCACCGGCGGCAGCGCCTCGGCCCGCACCTGGTCCCGGGTCAGTCGCAGAACGCTTTTGTTTACCCCGAAGCGCGCCCGCGCCGTGACCGCCAGCCGCCGCGCCGCCTCATCCTCGCCCACAACCACCACCTGCACCGGAGGCAGCAGCAGCCTCTCCAGCGCCAGCCCATAGCTCGCCGCATACAGCCCGAACTGCGCCGCCACACCGCCGAAGCACTCCAGCGTGTCTTCGGCCGCCTCGCGCAGGCCCTCGTCCCCGTTCAGCCCGTAGAGCCGCAGCAGCGCGGCAGCAGCGCTCGAGTTCCCCGCCGGCGTCGGCGCGTCCTGCAGCGGTTTCCTCCGCGCGCCCAACACGCCAAGCTGCTCGCCCTCAACCCGCTCCGTGTCGAAGAACCCACCCCCGGTCCGGTCCGCGAACCGCTCCACCATCGCCCGCGCCATCGCCTCCCCGGCGGTGTAATAGCGCAGCTCCGCGGTCGCCTGCCAAGCGTCCAGGCAGGCGTGGGCCAGGTAGGCATAGTCGTCCAGCACCCCCGGCGCGGCCTTAGCGGACTCGTGCCCGTCGGCGTACGCGATCACATGCTTCGGCCGCGCGCCATCCCAGCCC
>CAXTVG010000479.1:0-2474 GCA_964247505.1 uncultured Acidobacteriaceae bacterium | reverse complement strand
AGGCGAGCTTCACGGGGCGCGTAGTGCAGACTTCGCGGCAGGAGATTATCGAGGTGAAACTGCGCGAGATCGACGGGGACGAGCAGGTGCTGATCGTCGAACGCATTCCTTCGGAGAGCTTGTAGCCTTGCGCGTTCCCGGCTCGTTGATTGGAGTTGAGGACCTTTCGCTCGCCGAGGTGAGCGCGCTGCTGGGGCTGGCGGCGGAGCTCGAAGCGGAAGACCCGCTCCTTCGCGCCCGGCGGTTTGCAAAGCGGCGCGTTGCGCTCCTGTTTTACGAGTCGAGCACCCGCACCCGGACCTCGTTTGAGCTGGCGGCGAAGGCGCTGGGCGCGGATACGACGCTGGTCAGCTCGAAATCCTCGAGCATTGAAAAAGGCGAGTCGCTCAAGGACACAGGCCTGACGCTGCGCGCGCTGGGGGCCGAGGTGATGATCCTGCGGCATGCCTACTCCGGCTCACCGTACCTGCTGGAGCGCGCGACCGGGCTGCCGGTGCTGAACGCAGGTGACGGCATGCACCAGCATCCCTCGCAGGCGCTGCTGGACCTGCGCACCCTGCTGCGTGTGCTCCGCGAGGGGACCACGACGGTTGATCCGGACACACTCAAGGGCGTAACGGTCACGATTTGTGGAGACATCCTGCACAGCCGAGTGGCGCGGTCGAACGCGCTGCTGCTGCCCCGCCTGGGCGCGCGTGTCGTGCTGTGCGGCCCACCGCCGCTGCTGCCGGAAATTGCCGCGGAGATCGGGCCGGGCGTCGAAATCGAGCGCTCGCTGGACCGGGCTTTGGCGCGGTCGAATGTGGGCATGATGCTGCGGATCCAGGCCGAGCGGCTGGCCGGGCTGCACCTGGATTTGGAAAGCTATCGAGCGGAGTTTCAGTTGAGCGAGGAGCGTTTGGAGCGTTCTCCGGAGTTGTGGGTGATGCATCCGGGACCGATGATCCGCGGGCTGGAACTTACAGACGCTGTTGCTGACGGCCCACGCTCGCTGATCGAGGAGCAGGTGCGGCACGGGGTTGCGGTGCGCATGGCGCTGGTCGCGCGCGCGTTGGGAGTTGGACGATGAGTGGAGCACTGCTGGTTCGGGGTGGGCGGCTGGTGGACCCGGGCAGCGCCATAGATGCGCCACGCGATCTGCTGTTTGCGGATGGTCGGGTAGTCGCGGTGGGCGAGCCCGGCGAGCTGGACGTGGGCAAAGCGGAAGTGCTGGACGCTGCAGGGCTGGTGGTCGCGCCGGGGCTCATCGACATCCACGTTCACCTGCGCGAACCCGGCCAGACCGCAAAAGAAACGATCGCGACCGGCACACGCGCAGCAGCCGCGGCCGGGTTTACGACGGTGTGCGCGATGCCCAACACGGTCCCTGTGATCGACACGCCGGAGTGGGTGCGCTGGCTGCAGGCTCCCGAGCGTGGCGCCGCGGTGCGCGTGGTCCCGATCGCCGCGGCGACGGTGGGGAGCATGGGCGAGCAGCTCACGGACTACGCGGCCCTGTGCGAGGCCGGAGCGGTCGCGGTAAGCGACGATGGCAAGCCCATCCTCGGGGACGCGATCCTGCGCGATGCGCTCCGGGCTGCTGCCCGCGCCGGGTTCGTGGTGATCCAGCACGCGGAAGATACGCGCATGACCGGCGGTTGCTCGATGAACGCCGGGGCGCTCGCGTTTCGCATGGGCCTTCGCGGGATGCCGAACGAGGCCGAGTCGAGCCTGGTAGAGCGGGACGTCGCGCTTCTGCGCGAGCTGCGCGACCGGGAAGGGGTGGACGCGCGCCTGCATGTCGCGCACATCTCCACACGGAAAGCGCTGGACGCGGTGCGCGCGGCCAAGCGCGACGGATTGCGCGTGAGCTGCGAGGTAATGCCGCACCACTTCGTGCTGAACGAAAGCGCGGTGGAGGGCTACAACACGCTCGCGAAGATGAACCCGCCCTTGCGCGCGGAGAGCGACCGCGCGGCGATGCTGGAAGGGCTGCTCGACGGCTCGGTCGACTGCATCGCGACCGATCACGCGCCCCATGCGACGTGGGAAAAAGAGCAGGAGTTTGAGCGAGCGCCGAATGGGATCACGGGCCTTGAAACCGCGCTCGGGCTCGCGTTGCGGGTGCTGCACGCAGAGCATGGAATGCCGCTCGCGCGCGTGCTCGCGCTGCTGGCCTCCGAGCCGGCGCGGGTGCTTTCGTTCCCTGGGTTGGGAACCCTGGCTTTCAACGCCGCGGCCGACGCCGTGATTTTCGACCCGCGGGAGCAGTGGACTTTCCGCGCCAGCGGCTCGCGCAGCAAATCGAGGAATACGCCTTTCGATGGCTGGGCCATGCAGGGCCGGGTGCGCTGGACGGTGAGCGGAGGACGGGTTGTCTTTGCGGATGAGACTCGCTGACTGTGCGCCCGGTTCACCTTGAAACCGCGCCCATGCCAGTGCGGTCGTGAGCTTTCGCTCACGAGGACCCACGTCTCAAAATCGAGACGTGGGGC
>CAXTVG010000478.1:0-2482 GCA_964247505.1 uncultured Acidobacteriaceae bacterium | reverse complement strand
GCGCCCCTACCCTTCGTCTCACCCGCCCAGCAGCGCCGCGTTTCTTAGCCTCACCCGCCTGCACAAAAAACACGGGTGCCCCACGTCTCGATTCCGGGGTCCCCGGCGAGCGGTCTTCGCTCGCTGGGGGTGGCTAAGACGTGGGTCCTCGTGGGCAAAAGCCCACGACCGCTTGGCACAAAAATACGGGTGCGGGCGAAAGCCCACGACCGCCCGGCGAAGAAAATACGGGTGCCCCACGTCTCGATTTTGAGACGTGGGTCCTCGTGGGCGCAAGCCCACGACCGCTCTCGGAACCGCAACCCCGCAAACTCAGCTACCCCCCGCAAACGCAAAAAGGCCACCCCGCCAAGGGTGGCCTTCCTTTTCCCGCCAAAACCTACATCTCCCGCGCCGTATCCACAAACGCCTTCAGCTTGCGCGATCGCGAAGGGTGGCGCAGCTTCCTCAGCGCCTTCGCCTCGATCTGCCGGATCCGCTCCCGCGTCACCTGGAAGCTTTGCCCGACCTCCTCAAGCGTATGCTCCGACCCATCCTCGAGCCCGAACCGCATCTTGATCACCCGCTCCTCCCGGGGAGTCAGCGTCCGCAGCACCTGCGACGTGTACTCCTTCAGGTTCACGCTGATCACCGCGTCCGAAGGCGAAACCGCCCCCCGGTCCTCGATAAAGTCCCCCAGGTGCGAATCCTCTTCCTCGCCGATCGGCGTTTCCAAGGAAATGGGCTCCTGCGCGATCTTCAGCACCTTGCGAACCTTCGCCACCGGAATATCCATCCGCCGCGCGATCTCTTCCGAAGTAGGCTCGCGCCCCAGCTCCTGCACCAGCTGCCGCGAGGTCCGGATCAGCTTGTTGATCGTCTCAATCATGTGCACCGGGATCCGGATCGTCCGCGCCTGATCCGCAATCGCCCGCGTAATCGCCTGCCGGATCCACCACGTCGCATACGTCGAGAACTTATACCCGCGCCGGTACTCGAACTTATCCACCGCCTTCATCAGGCCGATATTGCCCTCCTGAATCAGGTCGAGGAACTGTAGTCCGCGATTCGTATACTTCTTCGCAATCGAAACCACCAGCCGCAGGTTGGCCTCGATCAGCTCCCGCTTGGCCTGCTCAGCATCCATGTCGCCCTGGATCATCTCGCGCTGTGTGCGCTTGATCTCCGAAAGCGGCACCCCGGTCTCCTCTTCCATCTTCTCGAGGTCGACCCGGCAATTTTTCTGCTGCCGCCGATATTCCTTTTTCAGCTCCTCCGACCGCGACGCTTCCAGCTTCTGGTCCAGCGACCGGATCTGCCGCTCCAGCGTCCGCATCGAGTCGACCGACTTGTTCAACTTATCCAGCAGCCGCTTGCGCTCGCCATTGGTGTACTTCAGTTCGCGCACCACCCGCGACACATACACCCGCTCCCGCGCAATCATCCACCGCGTCTTGCGAGCTTCCTTGCCCTTCACTTTCGACGCCTCAAGCGCAGGCAGCTTCTCAAGCATTCCCTCGGCTTTCCGCAGGTGCTTCACCAGCGCCTCGATCCGCGCCGAAGTCTGCTTCACCCGCGCCAGCACCACCTCTTCCGTGACCTCCTCCTCATCGAAGAGCACCACTTCCTTGATGTTCCGCACCCCGCGCTTCAGGTCCTCACCCAGGGCCACAATCTCGCGCACCACAATCGGCGAGCGCGAAATTGCCTTCATCACCCGCACCTGCCCGCGCTCAATCCGCTTGGCGATCTCGACCTCGCCCTCCCTCGTCAGCAAAGGCACGGTGCCCATCTCGCGCAGGTACATGCGCACCGGGTCGTTCGTCTTTTCGAGAGTCCCCGGCGTCAGGTCGAGCTCAACATCCTCGCCCTCCTCGCCTTCCTCGCCGAACTTGTCCGCCCCAAACTTCGGGCCGCCTTCCAGAATATCGATCCCCTGCGTCCCAATGGTCGTCATCAGGTCGTCCAGGTCGTCCGGCGAGTGCACGTCCCCAGGGATCAGGTCGTTGACCTCGCCGTAGGTCAAATACCCCTTCTCCTGCCCCGCGTCGATCAGGTTCTGGATATCTTCTTCGTATTTATCTTCAATGGCCAAGCGGTTCTCTCCGCGTCTATTTCGGACGGTTTGGGGATGTTCTTGAGTGGCGCTGCTATATTCTTCCTAAGAAGGGCCTCATTGCTGTCCCATTTTGGGAGCAGGCCGCCGCAGTTCGCCAAAGACATCCAGAATAACAGGCTTTGATGCGGTCATAACGCGCCAAGGCGCACCCCACCTGCCCGCCCTTTTCCCCGTCCGATACTATTTAGATGTGGAAGACGCGATTTCGTTTCGCCCCTTTGCCCTAACCGTCTGCCGCGCAGCAAACAAAGCCGGCAAACCGACTCGCCAGGGGCGCGCACCCCAGGACAGAGCCGACCGCCCGCATCGATAAGCCTAACCCTCAGCGCGCCCAATCCGCTTGTCCACCTGCCCCCAAAGCCAGCCCAGGTCCAGGTGCATGGG
>CAXTVG010000477.1:0-2496 GCA_964247505.1 uncultured Acidobacteriaceae bacterium | reverse complement strand
TCGGCCAGGTAGCTTTGCCAGCTTTCAATGTTGCTGATGGCTGTTTGGGGGTCCAGGGATTCCGGGCCGCCTTGAAGGGCGGCGATGGTGGCGTCGAAGTTTGCGGTTGCCATAGGAAGTGCTCCTCGCGGTGAGTTGGGGTGTATCTCTACCTTGCGATGTACCGCGGAGCCCATGTGGCAGGCGCAGACACAAGGCGGGTTTGGGCGGGTGAACGGCGCGCCGGAATAACAGCAGTGCGCGGGGGAGGGCAGGGGCGCGCCGGAATATCTGCTGCGGAATATCCAGGCTGCCGGCTTGCTGCGACGGATGCGCCGGTAGAATGGGTGTGACGAAAGCCTGCTTGTCCAGCCAACGCGCACCTTCTGACCGCACCCGCTTTTTTGAAAGGACTCCGCCGATGAGCACTGCCCCTGCCCCAGCCACCTCCCAGACTCCGCTGACCCAGCTCCCCGCCTGGAAAGCGCTCCAGCAGCACTTCCACGAGATTGAGCCCAAGCACCTGCGCGAGCTGTTCGACCGGGACCCGCAGCGCGGAACCCGCCTTACCGCGGCCTTTGAGGACTTCTACCTTGATTACTCCAAGCACCGCATTACGGACGAAACGCTGAAGCTCCTGCTCCAACTCGCTGAGCAAAGCGGCTTGGCCGAGCACCGCGACGCGATGTTTTCCGGGCAGAAGATCAACACGACCGAAGGCCGCGCGGTGCTGCACGTTGCCCTGCGCGCACCCAAGGACGAGGTCATCAATGTGGACGGGAAGAATGTCGTCCCCGAGGTCCACGAAGTGCTGGACCGGATGAGCGCGTTTGCCGACCGTATCCGCTCAGGAGCGTGGACCGGGCACACCGGCAAGCGCATAAAGACGGTTATTAACATCGGGATCGGCGGCTCGGACCTGGGTCCGGTGATGGCGTATGAGGCGCTTCGTTTCTACTCGCAGCGCGACTTGGATTTTAGATTCGTTTCCAATGTGGACGGCACGGATTTCGCCGAGGCGACCTATGGCCTGAGCGCGGACGAGACCCTGTTTATCGTCTCCTCGAAAACCTTCACCACGCTTGAAACCATGACCAACGCCCACACCGCGCGAGACTGGGCGCTCAAGCAATTGGGCGACGAGAAGGCAATCGCCAAACACTTCGCGGCGGTTTCGACCAATGCCGCGGAAGTCTCGAAATTCGGCATCGATACGGCGAATATGTTCGGGTTCTGGGACTGGGTCGGCGGCCGCTACTCGATGGACTCGGCGATCGGGCTTTCGACCATGATCGCGATCGGGCCTGACAACTTTCGCAAAATGCTCGCGGGTTTTCATGCCATGGACGAGCATTTCCGGACCGCTCCGTTTGAGCAGAATCTGCCGGTGCTGATGGGCGTGCTGGGCGTCTGGTACAACAACTTTTTCGGCGCGCAGACGGTTGGGATTTTCCCCTATGACCAGTACCTCAAGCGCTTCCCGGCCTATCTGCAACAGCTCACCATGGAGTCCAACGGCAAGCATGTGACGCTGTCGGGTGAAAAGGTCAACTACCAGACCGGGCAGATCTTCTGGGGCGAGCCCGGCACCAATGGGCAGCACTCCTTTTATCAGCTCATCCATCAGGGGACGAAGCTGATTCCCGCGGATCTGATCGCGTTCAAGGAATCGCTCAACCCGCTCGGCAAGCATCATGAGTACCTGACGGCCAATGTTTTCGCGCAAGGCGAGGCGCTGGCTTTTGGCAAGACCGCCGAGCAGGTCGAGGCCGAGGGAACCAAGCCTGAGGTGGTCCCGCACCGGGTTTTCGAGGGCAACCGTCCGACGAACACCCTGCTGATCGACAAGCTCACCCCTGAGTCCTTAGGTAAGCTGGTCGCGCTGTATGAGCACATGGTCTTCACCCAGGGCGTGATCTGGCAGATCGACTCATTCGACCAGTGGGGCGTAGAACTCGGCAAGAAGCTCGCGGTCGACATTATCGGCGACCTCGACGGGTCGAAGCACAACCGGCACGACAGCTCGACCGCGGCGCTGATCGCCAAGTACCGGGGCGAAAAATAGCGCCAGGCAAGCGGGCTTCATTTAGGCCCGCTTGCGCCTCTGTCTCAGGGCCGGGCAGCGAGCAACTTTCGCAATACGGCCGTGTTCCCACCTGTGCAAGGGTTCTCCGTGGCGACGCGGAGCAGACTCCACAGAGCAGGAGCAACAAAGATGACAACGGAACGGCTTCTCCGCACAGCAAGCCTCGCCCTCGCGGCCGCCCTCATTTCTGGGCCGGCTATTGCGCAATCGCAGTATGCGGTGAACGACCAGAAGCTTCAAACTGACATTACAACCGCGCTGCACAACGACACCAAGCTGAATAACGACATCATTACGGTGTCTTCCGCGGACGGGGTGGTCACGCTCATAGGCAGCGTTCCTACAGAGGACGCGCGCACGGAGGCCGAGCAGGTTGCGGCCGGGGTGAGCGGGGTCAAGTCGATCCAGGACAATATCGACGTGGGTAACCC
>CAXTVG010000476.1:0-2497 GCA_964247505.1 uncultured Acidobacteriaceae bacterium | reverse complement strand
AGCTTTTCAATGATCGGGATCAGGAAAGACAGGGTCTTGCCGGTGCCGGTCTGGGCGGTGGCGAGCACGTCCTTGCCTTCGAGAGCGGGCGGGATGGCGCCGGCCTGGACCGGGGTGGGGGTCACAAAGCTGCAAGTGGTGAGGCGGTGCTTGAGTGAGTCGGAAATTGCGAAATCGATAAACTGTGCTGCTGAAGACATTCAGGGTTCCTTTGGGAACTGCTCACACCGGGCTTGGGGCTCGAAAGAGCGCGCACTTCCTGCGCGGCTGCTGGCCGTTGCCGGTACTTGCTGCAGGCCTCCGGGCAGGCGCGATGGCGCGAGCGGGGGAGGCGAAACGAAATTTGCGTAAGGGAGAAACTTCTCTGCCGCACGCAGCCACAAGACCAGGCGGCGCAGATGCCGCGGTCTTTCGACCACGCCTCAGATACTACTTAGCAACGCGAGGCGGGTACGCTTGAGGGCTTGGTGGAAGATACTGTGCAGAGGGGTCTTGCTATGCGAGCGAGAACAAACTGGACAACCAATCACTTGAGCGCAAATTTAGAATAGCACATATTTTGTGGCTTTGTTAGCGAGAACTTCTGATGCGAGCGCTTCGGCTCGCACTATAGCCTCCGCTTCCGTTGCGCCATAGACGAGGACGCCGGGAAGACTTGGGATTTCGGCGATGTAGCGGCCGTCTTCCTCGCGGTCCAGCTCGATGTTCAGTCCCATAGGCAATTTCTCCGGGAGCTGCTCGCTCATGCGGACGCCAGGTCGCGCTCTTCCCCCATGCCGATCTGTTCGATCTCGACTTGGCCGTCGGGAAAGGTGGCGATGAGACTAAGCTCGCCGCCCATGGCTTCGATGTAGCTGCGCAGGGTGCGGATGTACATGTCGGTGCGGCGCTCCAGCTTGGAGACAGAGCCCTGGTCCATCTCGAGCAGGTCCGCCATGCGAGCCTGGGTGAGGGAGCGGGCGCGGCGCAGTTCGGGGAGGTGGAGTTTTGCTGACTCGGCGTCGACCCAGGCCTTGATTTCCGCTTCTACCTCGGGGGAGTGCTGCTTTCGGATGTCCTTCCATTTGTGGGCCATTACTCGATCTCCTCTAAATGCTGCCGGTAGATACGCTCCGCGACTGGGATGAAGCGGTCGTACCACCTGGTATCGCCTGTTTTGTCGCCGCCTAGGATGAGATAGCCGACCCGTCGCGGGTCGAATACAAACAGGATGCGTAAAGGGCGGCCATCGTGCTGGACGCGCAGCTCCTTCAGGTTCGGTATCGCCGTTCCTTTCAGGGTGTCTGCATGGGGCCGCGGCAATGTGGGGCCTTCCGCGCTGAGGAGGTCTACCGAACGATCGACACTCCTCGTTTCACCCGCGGTGAGCTCTTCGTACCACTGGATGAATTCGTCGCTGACTTCGATCTCCCAGCTCACGAGCTAAATATGGCGTGAAGGCCATGATGAAGTCAAGGGAATAAGTTTTTCGCGCACAATGGAGCCGGGATGTTGCGGTAGAGCGGGTCCTGGCTTGGACCCAGGAGAACCCACGTCTCAAACGCGAGACGTGGGGCACCCGTAGTTGTGACTCGTCGGAGGGTGGGAAACCCCGGTGATGCCAGCGAAGGGATCAGAACTCTAGCTTGAGGGAGACCTGGCCGGTGCGGTTGCCGCCGAAGTCGGAGCCGCGGGCTTGGGTGATGGTGCCGAAGGAGGCGCTGGTGAGGTTGAGGTTGGGGTCGGCGAGGTTGGTGTGGTTGAGGACGTTGGTAAAGGTGCCTTCTGCGCGGAGGTGGAGGCGTTCGGTGAAGGCGATGGTTTTGTTGACGCCGGTCGAGAGACTGACGGTGCCGGGGCCGACGACGCTGCCCACGCTTTCAGTCCCGAAGCGGCCGATGGGCGCGGAGCCCACGCCGGGAGTGCAGGTACCGGACTGGATGGCGGTGAACCCTCCGCCGCCGGGGCAGGCGAAGGCGCCGGTGTTGAACCACTGATGGCGGCTTTGCGCGCCGGTGTTGCCGTTCCCGACGCGGTCGGGCCGCTGGGGGCGGCCGAACAGGCTGCCCGAGCCGGTGCCGGAGGGGTCGGCGGTGCCGGCGGGGAGGAAGGGCGTGAGGAAGGGGCCGGTTTGGTAGACGAAGATGTTGGCGACCTGCCAGCCGCCGATGGCCGCGTCGGCGATGGGGGACATGTGGCTCCCGAAGCGGCGGCCGCGGCCTAAGGGCACGTCGGTAAGGCCAGTCAGCAGGAGGCGGTTGCGCCGTGTGGAGGTGACGTTGCCGTAGTCGAGCTCGCGATTGCCGCGCCAGGGGGCGTAGTAACCGCCCTGCTCGTCGGTGAACGAGGCGGGGGTGCTGGCGAAGGAGCCGTAGGTGCCTTGGTCGTCGGAGAGGTTTTTCGCGAGGGTGTAGGCGGCGGTAAAGGACAGGCCCTGGCGGAAGCGGCGATTGAGCTCGGCTTGGAGCGAGTTGTAGCGGGCGCTGGCGCCGGTGTTGCGGCCGTTGATGGTTTGGTA
>CAXTVG010000475.1:0-2501 GCA_964247505.1 uncultured Acidobacteriaceae bacterium | reverse complement strand
GGCGGATATCGATAAGCGGCTTACGGCTTCGACGGACACGCTGAATGCGATCATGGCGGCGCCGGACAAGCAGATTCCGCTCTCGGTTCTGCAGCAGGCTACCTGTGTGGGCGTAA
This sequence comes from uncultured Acidobacteriaceae bacterium, assembly GCA_964247505.1. Taxonomy (GTDB): domain Bacteria; phylum Acidobacteriota; class Terriglobia; order Terriglobales; family Acidobacteriaceae; genus EB88. Next base: position 2,385 of record CAXTVG010000475.1, on the reverse strand, counting down.
TCCCGGGTCTGATCAAGGGAGCGTTTATCTTCGGCGCGGAGTATGGGCAGGGAGTAGTGACCTGCCGGACCGGCCACGGATGGAGCGCGCCCGCATTTATCAAGATGACCGGCGGTTCGGTGGGCTTCCAGATCGGCGGCTCGGGCACAGACCTGGTGCTGGTCGCGGTGAACCAGAAGGGCTTTCAGGACTTGCTGCAGAGCAAGTTCAAGATCGGCGCCGACGCAAATGCAGCCGCGGGCCCGGTGGGGCGCAACGCAGCGGCGGCTACCAACTGGAAGCTCCAGTCTGAGCTGCTGACCTGGTCGCGCTCGAAGGGTTTGTTCGCGGGCATCGACCTGAATGGCGTTGCAGTGTTTGAGAACACCGACGACACGACCGTGTTCTACGGACAGCCGCATACATTTGAACAGATTTTGAAGGGCAATGTGTTGCCGCCGCCGGACGCGCAGCAGTTTGTCTCGACGGTCGCGAAGTACTTCAAATCTTCGCAAAACCAGTAATCTGTGCCTTCATGCTTCAGGGCCGGACCTCTTTGACTGAGGCCGGCCCTTTTCATTTGCCCGGTACACTTACGGAAAACGGCTCTGTGGGAAAGGCTCTGGTTGCGGCAGCGATTCGAGTACTGGTTTGTGAGGGTGCTCGCGGGCGCGCTGGGGGCCCTGCCCCGGGGAGCTGCCCGGGGCATGGGGGCGCTGCTCGGCGCGGGTGTCTACCGTGCGCTGCCGCGGCTGCGGCGCACAGGGGAACGGAATCTGGAGATTGCCTTTCCGGCGACTGAGCCCGGCGCGCGCAAGCAAATCCTGAGCCGCCTTTATCGCAATCTGGGTTGGCAGCTGGCTGAGTTTTGCCGGATGCGCCGCTACACTCCTGAGAACACGCGGGGCTTTATCCGCTACGAGGGCCTGGAGCACTGGGAGCTGGCCGCGGCCAAAGGCCGGGGCGTGCTGATCGTAACCGGGCACCTGGGCGCGTGGGAGCTGTCGAGCTATTACCACTCGCTCACCGGCCACCCCATGAGCATGGTGATCCGCCGCCTGGACAACCCCCGGATCGACGCGTGGGTCAACCGGATTCGCTGCCTGCACGGCAACCGGGTGCTGCACAAGGACGACTTCGCGCGCGGGCTGCTGGGGGCCATGCGGGAAGGGCGGTCGGTAGGCATCCTGATGGACACCAATATGACGCCGCCTCAGGGGGTGTTTGTGCCGTTTTTCGGACTGCCGGCGTGTACGGCTTCGGGGCTGGCGCGGGTGGCGGCCAAGACCGGGGCGGCGGTGCTGCCGGGGGCGCTGCTGTGGCACGAGGACGAGCGCAAGTACGTTCTGCATTTTTGGCCGGAGATCGAGATGCGGCAGACAGGCGACGCGGAAGCCGACGCGATAGAAAACACGGCGCGGTGCACGGCGGCGATCGAGCGCGTGGTGCGGGCGTATCCTGACCAGTGGCTTTGGGTGCACCGCCGCTGGAAGACGCGGCCGCCCGGCGAGGGGTCTGTGTATTGACGCATGAATGAGCTTTTATCGCAGGAAATGACGCTGGGCGAGCTGGCCGTGGCCCTGGATGCGCATCTAGAGCCCGCGGGTGCCGCGAAGACGCCCGTGCGGGCAGTCGCGAGCCCCCGCGCGGCGACCGCAGTTTCTCTGCTGTTTGCCGAGAGCCGGGCGGCGCTCAAGGAAGCGCACGAAGCCGGGGCGGCCGCGATTTTGACCACGGCGGAGCTGCACGCCGAATCGCCGGGCGGCCTGCCCGTGCTGCTGGTCGCGCAGCCGAAGCTCCGGTTTGCTCAGGCTGCCAGGCTCATGCACCGGCCCGAGCCGGCCGGCGGCGTGCATCGATTGGCCTCGGTTGCCGGCGGTGTTGCGCTGCCCGAGGGGGTTTCGATCGGGCCATTCGCGGTGGTAAGCGAGGGCGTGCGGCTGGGCGAGGGCGTCCGGATCGACGCGGGCGCGATGATCGGTGCCGGGTGCGTCCTGGGGCCGGGCTGCCGCATTTACCCGCGAGCGGTGCTGTACCCGGGGGTGGAGCTGGGCGCGCGGGTAGTGGTGCACGCGGGCGCGGTGCTGGGCTCGGACGGTTTCGGGTATGTGCGGGACCGCGCGACGGGCGAGTACACGCAGTTCCCCCAGCAGGGGCGCCTGGTGATTGAGGATGACGTCGAGATCGGCGCGAATGCGACGGTGGACCGGGGGGCGCTTGAGGAAACCCGCATCGGGCGGGGAACGAAGATCGACAACCTGGTCCACGTGGGGCACAACGTGAGCATCGGAGCGAACGTGGTGATCGCGGCGCAGACCGGGATTTCAGGGTCGAGCACCATCGGCGCGGGTGCGGTGGTGGCGGGGCAGGTGGGGATCGCGGACCATGTGTCGATCGGTCCTGGGG
>CAXTVG010000474.1:0-2509 GCA_964247505.1 uncultured Acidobacteriaceae bacterium | reverse complement strand
ACCTCGATAATCTCCTGCCGCGAAGTCTGCACTACGCGCCCCGTGAAGCTCGCCTCGATGGGCAGCTCCCGGTGGCCGCGATCGATCAGCACCAGCAGCTGCACCCGGTTGGGCCGCCCATGCGCGAACAGGGCGTCGAGCGCCGCGCGCGTGGTCCGCCCCGTGTACAGCACATCGTCCACCAGCACGATGTTGCGCCCGTTCACGTCAAAGCCGATCTCCGCCGGATGCACTACAGGCCGCACATCGTGGGTCGACAGGTCGTCGCGGTAGAACTCAATATCGAGCGCGCCCACGTCCACCGGCTGCTTTTCGATCCCCGCAATCAGCGCGGCCAGGCGCGCCGCCAGGGGAACACCCCGGCGTTTGATCCCGACGAGGCCCAGGTTCGCAGCGCCGTGATTTTTCTCGATAATCTGGTGCGCCAAACGCACCAGCGTGCGCTCGATCTCGGACGGGGAAAGGATGCGGCCTTTTTCTCTCAGGGGGGCGGTCATAGGCGTCGGTTCCAGAATAGCGCCTCAGCGCGCGCGGCGGCGCAACCCGCCATAGCGCACCGCAAACCGGCCGCCCAGCCAGGCGAAAAACAGCACCGCGATCGCGGAGCTCGCGGCGGAAACCAGCAGCAGGGTGCCCCGTCCGTCCGCCGACTGCCAAAAGCGGAACAAGCCCGGGAACTGCGTCAAGGCCTCGGGATTGGTAGTCCGTGTGCGGTCGATTCCGGCCTGCACCACCGTCCGCAAATAGGCCTCAACCGCGGGGGTTTGGTGCAGCCCATAGCGCACAAAAAGCGCCCGGAGCGCGTCCGCCGCCGTGCTGATGACCGCCGCGAACAGCCCCAAAACCAGCCCGATGCGGCCGCCCAGTTCGGGCGTCAACACAGGCGCGCGCGGCACCCGCCTGCGATAGCGCCGCAAAGTCCAAACCGAGCCCAGCACGATCCAGAGCATGTCCACCAGCGGCACCGCCAAAAAAGAAAGCAACAGCCCCGCCGGTACGGCGTAGATCGCCGCCGAGCCCACCGCGGCCGGCCAGGCAATCTCCCCCGTGTGCCCCGCCGCGGGCTCGCTCTGGCTTTCCGCTTCCGCGTCGCGGTCCTCGCGCACCCACAGCTGCGGCGCGCCGCACTCCGGGCAAAACGCGGCGCCCTCGGGAATCGCGCTGCGGCAGTTGTGGCAAAGGGTCTTCATGCGGGGTCGCTCTAGTGTACCCGCCGCCGCTATGCTTGGCCTTTTTCACTCACATCCGCGCCGCTCCCGGGCAGCTCCAGCGCGATCAGCGCGAAATGCGTCCCCGGCCCTTTTTTGCTGTCAAACGCGACAACATGTTGCCTGCTTTCCGACCCCGCCTTCAGTTGCAGGTCAGCGTCCGACGAATACGAATACGTGTGGCCCCGCCCGTGACCCTGGTCGCCCTTGCAGGTCAGGCCTTCGCCGGTCCGCGTAGGCGTCCCCACGGGCTCGTCACCGCGGCAGGTCAGCACCGCCCCGTAGCGGGCCAGGGCTGTTTTGTAGTAGGCCTGCACTTTGTTCTCCGGGTCATCGGAAACGTAATTTGCCACCTGGACCCGCACCTTCCACTGCCCGAACCCGACGTTGACATCGACCGATTTGTCATTGTCCCTATCCGCATCGAGCCGCGCCCCAGGGTACGCGGGCAGACCCACATCCGCCGCGCCGCGGTCGTTGTTATGCACCTGCACATGCCCAAACGGCATATTGACCGACACATCTTTGTCCTCGCCGTTATTGCCCTTGTTCACACGCACCGAACAGCCCGCCAGCGCCACCAGTCCCACCGAAACAATCACCCACGCTGCCCGCATCGCCGCCTCCCCATGCTCAGGGACAAGATACGCGTCCGCGCTCCTGGTTGTTCCCCAAACTTACGTAACCGCTGCAGCAACAAAACCTTTGCAAAAGGCACACCCGGCAATCGCCATTCGGAGAAAAGGCGAGCCAAACCCGCGCGGGACTCCTATACTGCCCGTGAGCGCCCCTGCGCTCCCCTTATGGCCAAGCGTGGCGGACCCCCGAACCCGGGCAGCAAGCTCCTGAACGCCCACGGCGGGCCGCCTGCCATTCCCGACAAACTCTACTTCCGCATCGGCGAGGTCGCCGCGCTCTGCCGCGTCCCCACCTATGTCCTGCGCTACTGGCAAACCGAATTCCCGCAGCTGCGCCCCGGAAAGAGCGGTGCCGGCCAGCGCTTGTACCGCCGCCGCGACGTGGATATGGCCCTGCACATCAAGCACCTGCTGTACGAAGAGGGCTACACCATCGCCGGGGCCAAATCCGTTCTGGCCGCCGAAAGCTCCGTGCCGCCCAGCCTGCGCCTGCCGCTCGCGCTTGTGCCGGAAACCGCCCCGCGCCAACCGGAGCCAGACGCAGGAGCGGGCGCACCCGAAGGCCGGGCCAACGCACAGCTCGAGCAGGTGCGGCAAGAGCTGCGCGCGCTGCTGCGGCTGCTTGAGCGCGATCCGAACCAGCGGCCCCGCCTGGTGCTCCAT
>CAXTVG010000473.1:0-2512 GCA_964247505.1 uncultured Acidobacteriaceae bacterium | reverse complement strand
GGGTTTTGGGGGTCGATCCGGAAGCGGGTCCGGCACCTTCGGCTCCCGACGTGCTGCAGTTCGCCCTGAATCTCGAGTATTTCGAGGCGCAGTTTTACACCTACATCACAACCGGCAATGGGATTCCCACTGCCGATCTTGGGCCGAATGCCGGCGCGGCAACGGGCGGGGCGAAGGTCAACTTCAAGGATCCGAACGTCGCGGCCATTGCCATGCAGCTGGCGGCGGACGAGCGCGCACACGTGCGCCGTCTGCGGGCGGGTCTGCAGGCAGTCGGGATCACCCCGGTAAGCGCTCCGGCGCTCAACCTGGCAGCCCTGGGCGCGCCGACCGACGACAACAGCTTCCTGGCCCTGGCCCGGATGCTTGAAACCGTGGGCACCAGCGCGTATGAGGGCGGGATTCAATACCTGGCCGGCTACCCGCAGGCGGTCACCTATGCCGCGCTGATCCATGACGCGGAAGGGCAGCACGAGTCGGCTCTGCGGCAGTTCTGCATCGCCAAGGGTATCCAGTCGAAGCCGGTGGACAAGTATGACCGGCCGCCCGCGCTGGGGCCTGATACGATCTTCAACACCAGCACGGTGACTGGCCTGAACACGGCCCGGAACGCGTCGGAAGTGCTGCAGATTGTGTATGCCGCGCCGGGCATGACGGGGGTTTCGAGCGGCGGGTTCTTCCCGAAGGGGTTGAACGGAACCGTGAAGACCACCTAGTTGTTGCACGCAAAAAAGCCCGGCTCTCGAGAGCCGGGCTTTTTTGTTCCAGATCTAATTAGGCGTTCGCGGTGGCGCAGAACTCCTGAAACGCGCGCTGCAGCTCGCCGCCGATAGCCTGGGCGGTGTTGGCTTCGATCGCGTAGCGTTGCATCAGGTACACGAGCTCGCCGTCGCGCAGAATGGCGATCGCGGGCGAGGTGGGCGGGTTCGCGCCGAAGTAGGAGCGGGCCTTTTCGGTCGCGTCGCGGTCCTGGCCGGCGAACACGGTGACGGAGTGGTCGGGCTTGACCGTGCCCTGCATGCCGAGCCGGACGCCGGGGCGCATTTTGCCCGCCGCGCAGCCGCAAATGGAGTTGACGACGACCATCGTGGTGCCAGGCCGGGCGAGCGCCTGCTCTACTTCGGAGGCGGTGCGCGCTTCCTCAATGCCGGCCCGCGTCAGCTCTTCCCGCATTGGGATGACCATGATCTCTGGATACATAAAAACTCCTCTCGTGGGAGGGCATGCGCTCGCTTTCCGCAGCCGTGTTTCTATTGTAACCGCCAAGCGCAGGCTTGCTTGCCCTGGGCGCGATACCCTGAAAGAACCGATGCTTGCCCACGCCGCCCCGTTGCCGGTTTCCTTTCCCTTGCAGGAGGATGTTCCGCTTGCCCCGCTGACCACGTTTGGAATTGGCGGCCCGGCGCGCTGGTTCGCGTCGGTTACGACAGAAGAGGAGTTGGCTGCCGCCTGCGCTTGGGCGCATGCGAGCAGCCTGCCGGTGTTTGTGCTGGGCGGCGGCAGCAATGTGCTGATCGCCGATAGCGGGTTCGCGGGGCTGGTGGTGCACGTTGTTCTGCGCGGGGTGGACGAGCGCGACGAGGGCGGCAAGCGCGTGTTCCGGGCCGCGGCCGGGGAGGACTGGGACGCGCTGGTGACGCGCTCCGTCGAGCGCAATTGTGCCGGGATGGAGTGCCTGGCGGGTATTCCCGGATCGGTGGGCGGCACGCCCGTGCAGAACGTCGGCGCGTATGGGCAGGAAGTCTCGCAGACGATCGCCTCCGTGCGGTGTTTCGATCGTGCGCGGTTGGTTTTCACAGAGTTTTCCGGGCCGGAGTGCGGCTTCGGCTACCGGACAAGCCGGTTCAACACCGGGCCGGACCGGGGCCGGTATATTGTGACCGCGGTCAAGTTTGCCCTTGTGCCCGGCGGCGCGCCGTCTCTCGTGTATGCCGACCTGCAACGGTATTTCCAGGCACAGGGCAGCCAGCCCTCGCTCGCGCAGGTCGCTGAGGCGGTGCGGGAGATCCGCCGGGCAAAGGGTATGGTCGTCGATGGAAGCCGCCCGCTGTCCGAGCGCGACCCGGACACGCGCAGCGCGGGGTCTTTTTTTAAAAATCCGGTTGTGCCGGACTCTGTTTTCCGGGCCATCGAGGCTTCGGTCGCGCCCGCTGCCGCGCCCAGCTATCCCGCGCATGAAGGGCACCGCAAGCTGCCCGCGGCGTGGCTGGTGGAGCAGGCTGGGTTTGCGAAAGGGTTCGCTTTGGGCGGCGCGGCGCTGTCTTCAAAACACACGCTTGCGCTTACCAATCGGAGCGGGCACGCCTCGGCGGCGGAGCTGCGCGGCTTGCGGGAGGCGGTGGTACGCGGGGTGGAGGAGCGGTTCGGGGTGCGTTTAGAGCCCGAGCCGGTGCCGGTAGGGGAGGTATAGAAAGCGTCTCGTACTAACGCGCCGCGAGCTGCCGGAGCAGCTGCTCGCGTGCGTGCTGGAGCATGACTGCGGGCGGGCCTTGTTCCGCGGCAACGCCGTTCT
>CAXTVG010000472.1:0-2520 GCA_964247505.1 uncultured Acidobacteriaceae bacterium | reverse complement strand
TCGACCGTGGGCGCGTGAAGCTGGATGCTGGTGCCCATCGCGCCGTCGTACACGAGGACACGTTCGTTCAGAAGGTCGAGGAAAGTTGCCATAAGCAACTCCGATTCTAGCGTCCCTCTGGCCGACTGGATGATTTTGGGACAAAACTCCTACAGGACCGGCTCCACCGGGTCGACCTCCCAGATCAACAGCTCGCCATCTAACAGCGGCTGTACCGCCGCCATCGCCTGCCGGAAGTGGTCTGAACTTTTGTGCTGCTCAAACTCTTCATGCCCGGCATACTGCTCGCTGAACAGGAACTCGCCGCCGTCGGTGGTCTCGAACAGCTCGTACAGCTCCACGCCGTCCTCGGTGCGGCTCGCCTTGACCAGCTCGAGCCACTGCTCCCGCATGTCCTGCTCTTTGCCCGCCTTCGCCTTTGCCCGCGCAAACACCCGTACACTCGCCATGGCTCCTCCTTCTTTTTCTGATGCGCCGCCCAAATAAAAACGGCGGCCCCGCGCGCCGGGAACCGCCGTTTTTGCCTTCCGCCGCCGCGCTTACTTGACCGAGTCCGCGGCCGCCGCCGCAATCCCCGGCATGCCCACGTTCTGCACCAGCATATCTTCCTTGCGCATGATCAGCGTCCCGGCGTTCAGGCTCGCCAGCTCAAACCCGTGCCCGTGCGTAATCGCGTCGGTCGGGCAAGCCTCCACGCAGTACCCGCAAAAGATGCACCGGTTATAGTCGATGTTGTACACCTTGGCGTACCGCTCGGCGCTCGAGATGCGCTTTTCGGCCGTGTTCTCCGCGGCCTCGATGTAGATGCAGTTCGCCGGGCATGCCGCTGCGCACAGAAAGCAGGCGACACACTTTTCCAGGCCATTTTCGTCGCGCTCGAGCACGTGCGCGCCGCGATAGCGCTCCTGGAGCACAGCGCCCTTGGTCGGCCCAGGGCCGTCGGGGTAGTTCTCCACCTCCGTCGGCTTAAACATCTCTCCGAAGGTGATGCTCATGCCCTTGGCCACGCCAGCGATGTTGCGAACGATCGACATAGCGGTAGTATACCTGTGCCGATTCTTCCCGGTTTTCGCCGCATCACCGACCCTAAACAGGAGCTCCCGCCATGCCTTACTCGCAGCCGTACGCCGCCGCCATGCTCACCGCCTGCCTGCTCGCCGGGGGACCCCTCCTTCACGCGCAAACGCCTGCCGGGACCCTGGCCGTATCTGGACCTGGGCAGCAGACCACCTTTTCGCTCGCAGCGCTCAAAGCCCTGCATCACGAGACCGTAACCGTGACCAACGGCCACACCCACGCCCAGGAAACCTACGCGGGCGTCCCCCTGATCGATTTGCTCGAAAAGGTGGGCGCGCCCGAGCCTTCCGCGCTCAAAGGCCCGGCGCTGAGCGAGTACGTCCTCGCCATAGGCAGCGACAACTACCGTGCCGTGCTGTCGCTCGCCGAGGCCGAGCCCGGCTTTCACCCCGGCGCGGTGCTCGTCGCGGACACCCTGAACGGCAAACCGCTGGACACCAAGGAAGGCCCGCTTAAGCTGATCGTCGAGCAGGACACCCGGCCCGCCCGCTGGGTGCACAATCTTGCCAAGGTGGAGCTCAAACGAGCTGAGTAAACCCACAACAATGTGGTGCGCGCCGGGTTTCAGCAAACAAGCAGGAGTCTTCCCTTATGCGCGCACTGGTTGTTCCGTTTCTCGCTACGCTGCTGGCCGCCGGCGCACACGCGCAGCAGGCGCCTCCACCGGACTCACAGCAGGCACCCCCGCCCGGCTTCCCCGTGGCACCGCCCTGACTCTGCTGCCGCAGGGCCTAACCACCCTCAGCCAGGAGGCCTCTTGGCACACGGACTTCACCTTTGACCGCTCGCTCCTGGCGCTTGCCGGCAGCTTCACGGGGGTGGACGACCAGACCCGGCAGACCATAGCCCGCCTGCACGGGATTGGGGTCCACCTGTACCGCTTCGCCAGCCCCGGCGCGTATGACCCCACCGCGGTGGAAGCGGTGCGCGCACAGTACAACTCCCTGGGCTGGAAGCACGTGGTGACGGCGAACAAGTTCCCCGACGCACAGGGCGCGGGCCAGCCCCACGATCAGGGTGCCCCCGGCCAGCTTATTCCCGCGGGCCCGGGGCGCACGGATGTGTGGCTGCAGTCGCGCGGCGTCAATTTCGCCGGGGTTGCGATTCTGCTTGCCGGAGAGAGCAGCGTCAACCTGATCACCGTTTCCGGCGACATCAGCACGCTGGACCTGCTGCACCTGCGTGGGCACTTCGGGATTCCGCGCTTCCCGGATAACGCGCTGCAACGCTAAAGAACAAAACCGCCTGCGCGGCTGGCGGTCCCTTCGGGACGGGTATTCGTTTTAAGAAATTACCCCCACGAAGTGGGCGCCTCCCGCGCAGGGGGTCTTGTTGTTACTCAATCCCGAGCTTCTTCCAGATCCCATCCACCCGCGCCCTGGTCACCGCGTCCATCGCGATCATCGGCGGCCAGGGCCGCGCGAACCCCTCCGCCGCCCACTT
>CAXTVG010000471.1:254-2533 GCA_964247505.1 uncultured Acidobacteriaceae bacterium | reverse complement strand
TGGGGCGGATGTGCGAGGCCGGGGTAGCCACAGATCCGCCGCGCAGCACCATTTGATTGCACATGAACTTGCCGTTGTACTCGCCCAGCGCGCCGGGCAGCGCGCTATAGCCGGGGTAGCCCAGGTAGGCGCTCGCGGTCCACTCCCACACGCCGCCCAGCATTTGCATGCTTTTGGGATTGGCGAGCGGATGGAGCGCGCCGCCTTCGAGCAGGTCTTCGGGGTTCGACTCTTCCTGCGCAGCTGCGGTTTCCCACTCGGCCTCGGTGGGCAGTTTCATGCCGGCCCAACGGGCAAAGGCGTCCGCCTCGAAATAGGAGATGTGGCACACCGGCGCGGCCAGCAGGTCGGCCAGCGGCCGGTCGCCGCGCAGGGTGAACACGGTCCACTCATCGCCGAGTTCGCGGTGCCAGTAGAGGGGCGCTTGCCAGCCTTCCCGCTGCACCGTTTCCCAGCCCTCGGAGAGCCACAGGTCGGGGCGGGTATAGCCGCCGTCTTCCATGAACTGGAGATACTCGGCGCAGGAAACAGGGCGCGAGGCGAGCTCGAAGGCGTCGAGCCAGACGCGATGGCGGGGCTCTTCGTTGTCGAACGAAAAGCCGGGGCCGCTGTGACCGATTTCGCGTAAGCCCTCCGGAAATGCAAGCCAAGTTTGCCGCGTCATCGCTGCGGGATTGCTGGGCAGCGGCTCATCGCGGTAAGCGGGGCGGAGCGGGTTGGACCACAGGGCGTGTTTGATGTCGGTGAGCAGGAGCTCGCCATGCTGCTGCTCGTGGTGCAGCCCGAGGATCAAGCGCCGCGCGGCTTCCTCCGGCGCGTCTTCGGAGAACAGCTCTTCGAGGCCCGCATCGACGTGGGCGCGGTAGTCGAGAATCGCGTCGAGCCCAGGGCGGGAAAACGAGGCGCGCAACTTCTTTTGCGGCTGGTCGGAAACGGAGTTGTAGTAGCTGTTGAAGAGCCAGTGAAAGTCAGCGTGGAAGGGCCTGTAGCCGGGGAGAAACTCGCGGAGGAGAAAGGTTTCAAAAAACCAGGAAGTGTGGGCCAGGTGCCATTTCGCGGGGCTGGCTTCCGGGCAGCTTTGGACCATCATGTCTTCCGGGGTGAGCGGCTGCGAAAGCGCGAGGCTTTGCCGCCGCACGGTACAAAGGCGGTCGAGGAGCTCTAGCGATGCTGGGGTGGGGCAAGCGGGCGATGCAGTTGGCATACATTCCTTCCGCAGCTCTGGGGCTGCTTTCTTTAGAACCGGTTGGGTGCTCCTAACTTAGCAGCAGGGATCGCGGTTGGTGTTGCCCTGTAAGGAGACGATTTCATCGCGCTTTTTCGCGGGCGCTAAACTGAAGTGAGATTACCCCGACAGAGAACAGCGCCCGTTCGCGTCTTTTTTGCGCTGCTTCCGTCTGACTCTGACAAGGACGAGCGCACGCCGAATGCGGTTCCGGAAGCACACACAAATCTTTCTCGCCCTTTGCATGGGCGCTTCCCTGCCGCCGAAAGCCACAGCGCAGGACGATTCGAACTTCGACATCGCGGGCCTGCAGGCGATCCGCGGCACGGTGGCGCGCACGGCGGGGTCGTCGATTTTTGTAAAGGAGCGTGACGGCACAGTGTACGAGGTGGAAACAGGGGCCAACACGCACTTTGTTAAGGGCAGTGCGGCGGCGGGGTCGAACGTAGCGCATGCGGGCGATACAGTGTTGGCCGGCGGCGAGCTGGACGCGAAAAAGCACACGCTGGGGGCGGTGTTTGTAGCCGTGGTGGACGCGGCGGAGCTGGCCGAACTGGACCAGCGGCGCGCGCAATGGGGCAAGACCTGGGTCGCGGGGACCATTACCGCGAAGAACGGCACCAGTCTGGTCGTGAAGCGGCCGGATGGGGTGGTGAACACGGTGACCGTCGATGAAGACACGTCGTTTCGCAAGCGGCACCAGAGCATTGCACTGCCGGATGTGCAGGTGGGCGACGGCATGACGGCCAGCGGCGTGCAGGGCAAAGATGGCTTCGCGGCCAAGGTGCTGACGGTGGTCGACGCGGCGGAGATACGCGAGTGGTCGCGGCTGAAGGATCAGTGATGGGAGGGCTGCGCGGGGGCTTGAAGACGGGGCGCGCCGGTTCGTGCGGCTTTTGGGCTGCTGTTTTCCTGGTTGCGAGTTGCGCTTACACGGACGCAAACGCGCAAAACGCGCCGCCTGCCACTGGAGCACCCGTCGGCGTAGAAGGGGGCGGCACGCTGCCGGTTAGCCAGGCCAAGGGCGGCACGGTGCATGGGAAGATCGGGTCGG
>CAXTVG010000471.1:0-244 GCA_964247505.1 uncultured Acidobacteriaceae bacterium | reverse complement strand
CGTCGCGGGGACCGCGGAAACCACGCGCACCGGGGCCAAATACGCGACCGCGAGCGGAGTGGACGGCGGGTTTACGCTGCACATTCCCGAGGACGGCCGGTATGTGATCCGGACCGACTTCGCGCCGTTTGCCGCGAGCACGAGCGAGGTGCGGTTCGGCGGGGCTTCGGGCGGCCCGCGCGATGTGGAAAGAGATTTGGCGCTGGTGCTGCTGTCGCGGGTGCCTGCGCAGGCGGAGGATCGT
>CAXTVG010000470.1:0-2536 GCA_964247505.1 uncultured Acidobacteriaceae bacterium | reverse complement strand
AGCGGAGCGAGGCGCAGCGGGCTTGCACAATCGGTAGCGTGGACATACAGAACTCCTTCAGCCGGCCGCGCTCGGGTCGCGGCCCATCTGCCCGGCGGCGAGCAGCACGGTGCGGTAAATGGCGGTTTGGAACAGCTGGGTCTTGTAGCCGTTCTGTGAAAGCGGCGTCGCGCCTTCCATGGCGGCTTTGCCCGCGGCGCGCGCGGCGGCTTCGTCAATGCGCTTGCCGGCCAACACGCGCTCGGCTCCGGTCGCGTGGATTGGCGTCGGCGCGGCCACACCCAGCACGATCGCGGCCTTGCGGCAGACAGCCCCATCCATGACCAGCACCACGCCCGCATCGGCGATTGGCCAGTCGAAGCTCTCCTTCTCGCCGTATTTCTGGTACGCCGACCGAGTGCCCGCTTCCGGCGCGGGAATGAACACCGCAGTAATCACCTCACCCGGCTGCACCGCGGTTTCGTTGATCAAGCTCTTCTCGGGCGGCACATAAAAATCGTGCATCGGGACCGTGCGCTTGCCGCGCTTCGACGTGAGCTCGACGCGAGCGTTCATCGCCAGCAGCGGCACCGCCGTGGACGAAGGATGAACGCTCGCGCAAGTCGAGTTGTTCATCACCGCGTGGTACTGGTTCTCGCCCTCGTGGGCATGACAGTCGCTGCTGGTGCCACCCTTCTTCTTGCAGTCGAAGTCGCTCGAGCGGAAGTACCAGCAGCGCGGCCGCTGCATGATGTTGCCGCCCAGCGTCGCCATATTGCGCACCTGCGGCGTGGCCGCGTGGCCCGCGGCGTCGGAGAAGGCGGCATAGCGCTCCTGGATCGCGGGGTGCGCGGCTATTTCAGCCAGCGTGGTCAGCGGCCCCAACCGCAAGCCGTCCTTGCCCGCGTCGATCCCGCGAAGGCTCGCGACATTGCGGATGTTCACCAGCTTCGGCGGCGCGACAATCCCGTCCTTCATCAGGTCGAGCAGGTCGATGCCACCCGCCTTGATCGTCGCGTCCGGCCCAAGCTGGTCAAGCGCTTCGTCCACCGTCCGGCAATCTACATAAGCAAACCTGTTCATGCCTGCTCCTCCCCGCTTTTCCCGAGCGCCGCCAGCACATTCGCTGGGGTCATCGGAATGCGCCGCATGCGCACACCCGTGGCGTTGTAAAACGCATTCCCGATCGCCGCCGCGAGCGTGATGATCCCCGCCGACTCGCCAATGCCGGCCGCGTCGGTCGAGCTTTCCGCGATGTAGTTTTCGACCAGCGCAATCTCGATCTCCGGCACCTCGCGCGAGCCCAGGATCTTGTACTCCGCCAGGTCGGCATTCAGCATGAAACCCTTGTTCGGGTCCATGATGCGCTGCTCGAACAACGCGTAGGAAATCCCCTGCAGAATACCGCCGTTAATCTGGCTGATCACACCGGTCGGGTTGATAGGCCGCCCGCAATCGTGCGCGCCGAAAACCTTCTCGATGTGGACCCGCCCGGTTTCCGTGTCTACCGCGAGCTCCACGTAGTCCACGCCGCCGTAGGTCAGCTTTTCTTTCCCGTACTCCGGGGCGCGGCCTCCGCGTACGGCAATCTCGCCGCTCGGCATCTTGGCCGCGACCTGCTTCAGCGTAAAGGACTTCGACGGGTCGCCCTTGGAAATGAACCGGCCGCTCTTGCGTTCAAGGTCGAGATCACTGACGCCCAGCTTCGGCGCGGCTGCCGCGAACATCTGCTGCCGCGCGTGGTATGCCGCATTCCGCACGGAGGGCGTAATCGAACCCGCGGTGACGCTGCCGCCCGAATCCGGCCCGATGGGGTAGCGCGTATCGCCGATCCGCACAATCACCTGCTCCGGCGGGATCCCGAACTCTTCCGCGACCACCTGCGCCAGGATCGTTTTCGTCCCGGTACCAAGGTCCTGCACTGCCGACAGCAGCTCCACCGAGCCATCTCTGCCGACCCGCACCTCGCAGTTCGAGTCCATGCGCACGAACCGGTACCAGACCGACTGTGCAATGCCCATGCCGCGCTTGACCGGGCCCTGGTCCGCGCCGGCCGGACGCCGGTTGCGCCAGTTCGTGCGCTCCAAAATCAGCTGCCGCTCCACTCGCCGCGCCGGGCTTTCGTCGATCTTGTCGCGCAAGGCGATGGGGTCCATATTCAGCTTGACCGCGACTTCGTCGATCGCCTGCTCAAACGCGAAACAGCCCTGCGGATGTCCGGGCGCTCGGAAAGCCGCGCCAGGCCCCGCGTTTACAAAAACGTCGTACTCCTCGGTCAGCAGGTTAGGACATTTGTACAGGTTGGTCGCCGGGCCGGCAGTGCCCGCGCCCGTGCCCACGCCCGCCGTGCCGTAGCTGGTCAGCTCGATTGCGGTCAGCGTTCCATCGCGTTTGGCCCCGATTTTGAGCTTCTGGTGCGAGTCGGGCCGGTTGGAAACAATATGCTCCTGCCGCCGGTCCAGCATCAGCTTGACCGGCACGCCCGCCTTGCGCGATAGGTTGGCCGCCATCACGCCTTCATTGCCCGCGCCGAACTTCGCGCCGAAACCCCCGCCCA
>CAXTVG010000469.1:0-2538 GCA_964247505.1 uncultured Acidobacteriaceae bacterium | reverse complement strand
CTCGCAGGCGGCGGCGCGGCACTTCGGCGAGCGCGGCGGCAGCATCTTCAACCTCGGTTCGGTTGTATCCGATAGCCCGAGTCCGGGGGGAACCGTTTATGCTGCGACCAAGGGTGCGCTGGACACACTGACAATCGGGCTCTCCAAGGAGTTGGGGCCGAAGAAGATTCGGGTCAACAGCGTAAATCCAGGCCTCACCTCGACCGAGGGGACTGCGTTTATGCGCGGGGGCGAGATGGAAAAGGCCGTTGTCGCGCAAACGCCGTTCGGACGGCTGGGCGAGCCGGACGACATCGCGGATGTGGTCGCCTTTTTCGCCTCGGACGACGCGCGCTGGATTACCGGCGAGCAGATTCGCGTTGCCGGCGGACTGCGCTAGAGGAGCGAGCGAACTCTTTATACTGGGAGGGTGCCTACCCTCCCTTTGATTCGTTTTGCGACCGAGGCCGACGTCCCCGCGATTTACGCGCTGATCACGGAGCTTGCAGTGTACGAGCGCGAGCCCGACGCAGTCGCGATCACAGAAGCCGACGTGCTGCGCGACGGCTGGGGTCCGCACCCGCAGTTTACCTGCCTGGTGGCTGAGGCGGAGGGCGCGGTGTGCGGGTTTGCCTTGTACCACCCGATTTACAGCACATGGCAAGGGCGGTCGCTGTATCTGGAAGACCTGTACGTCCAGCCGGCGTACCGGGGGCTGGGGCTTGGAACGGCCCTAATGGCGCGCGTTGCCGCCGAGGCGCGCACGCAGGGCTGCGCGCGCATGGACTGGAGTGTTTTGACCTGGAACGAGCCCGCGATCCGGGTGTATGAGCGGATTGGGGCGGTGCGGATGGAGGATTGGCGGCGGATGCGTTTGACGGGGAGCGCGCTTGCGGCGCTGGGGGCGCGCACGGGGTCAGAACCCACATCTCAAACTCGAGATGTGGGGCCCCCGGTATTCGCCGACGCGGAAGAGGTGCAGGCATGAGCGGGGCGCGCATGCGGGTGATTGGCGGCGGGCTGGCTGGGCCGGAGGCGGCGCTGGTGGCGACTCGCATGGGCGTCGCGGTGGACCTGTTCGAGATGCGGCCTGTGCGGACGACCCCCGCGCACCAGACGAGCGACTTTGGCGAGCTTGTGTGCTCAAACTCGCTGAAAAGTGAAAGCGAGGGCACCGCACCGTGGGTGTTGAAGCAGGAGATGCGCCGGGCCGGGTCGCCCCTGCTCCGCTGCGCGGACCAGACCGCCGTGCCGGCCGGGCATGCGCTGGCGGTGGACCGGGTGGAGTTTTCGCGGGCCATTGCGGCGGCAATCGAAGCCGAGCCGCTGATCACGGTGCGGCGCGAGGAAGTGACGCAGCTGGACGCGGAGGACGGGATCACGGTGGTCGCGAGCGGGCCGCTGACCTCATCGGCGCTTTCGGACGAGATTGCAAGGCTGACCGGCTCGGAGCACCTGGCGTTTTACGACTCGATCTCGCCCATTGTGGATGCGGAGTCGATCGACATGGACCGGGTGTACTTCGCGGCGCGGTGGGATAAGGGTACGGCGGACTACATCAACTGCCCGTTTACGCGCGAGGAGTACGACCGCTTTCTGGAAGCGCTGCTTGCGGCTGAGCCTGCGGAGGCCAAAGAGTGGGAAAAGCTGCCGTACTTTGAAAGCTGCCTGCCCATTGAGGAGCTAGCCCGGCGCGGGCGCGATACCTTGCGGTTCGGGCCGATGAAGCCGGTCGGCTTGCGCGACCCGCGGACGGGCAAGCAGCCGTGGGCGGTGGTGCAGCTGCGGTCGGAAAACCTGCGGGCCGACTCCTATAACCTGGTGGGCTTCCAGAACCACTTGAAATTCGGCGAGCAGGCGCGAATTCTGCGGCTGATTCCAGGGCTCGAGAACGCGAAGTTCCTGCGCTGGGGGCAGATTCACCGGAACACGTATATCCAGTCGCCCACCGTGCTGAGCGAGAACCTGAACCTGCGGGCGCACCCGAATATCTTCTTCGCCGGGCAAATTTCGGGGGTCGAGGGGTATACGGAGTCGATCGCGACCGGACTGCTGGCAGGGTTTTACGCCGCGAGCGCCGCGCTCGGCCAGCCGGCGGAACCCGCTCCGCGCGGGACGGCTCTCGGGTCACTGGTGCATTACATCACCCACGCTGAAGGTAAAAGCTTCCAACCGGCGAACATCACCTTCGACCTGCTGCTGCCGCTTGAGGAAGAGCTGCGCAAGCGGGTACGGGACAAGCGCGAGCGGCACAGGATGCAGTGCGAGCGGGCGCTTGCGGCCTTTGACGCGTGGTGGGCCGGGCGCGCAGCGATGGCCGAGGCGGCGAGCGTATGAGTGCGAGCAAGGGGCGGGCGATCATTTCGCTTTCCGGGGGCAGGGATTCCTGCGTGTGCGCCGCGCTGGCAGCCCGCGATTATGACGCCTGCGCGCTGCACTTTTCCTATGGGCAGCGGACCGAGGCGCGCGAGCTGCAAAGCGCGCGGGCCGTGGCGGCCGCGCTCGGGATTGAGCGTTTTCTGCACCTGCGCATCGATTTGTTTCGGGAGATCGGCGGCT
>CAXTVG010000468.1:0-2549 GCA_964247505.1 uncultured Acidobacteriaceae bacterium | reverse complement strand
TAGTAGTGCCGGTAGTAGGACGAACCTTCCGCTTCCTTGTGGCGCGTGGTCGCCTCCCAGGTTGGCGGCAGGTCGAACAGGCTGTACCAATGCACCCGCTCGGTTTGGCCCTTGAGCAAGCCCGCCATGCGCTCCAGCCCGAATGCCGCGACCTCTTCCGCGCCAAACGACGAAGCGCCCACCTCCGACACCCACACCGGCAGCCCGGCGGCCGCGCGGGTTTCCGCGAGGCGCTCCGGCCACTCGTTGATGTGCCAGTGGTTCCAATCCAGCGGAAACCCGTGCACCGCGACCACGTCGATATTCTCAAGCGCCCCGTAGCTCTTCATGAGCTCGATCCAGCGCCAATCGCACGAGCTCACCCCACCCAGGACGATCTTGAGATCCGGGTTGATCGCGCGGATCGCCCGCGAGGAGGACCGCACCATCGCGCCGAATTTTTCCCAGTTCGGGTCGAGGTGGAAGTTCCAGTGCGACAGGTTGTTGGGCTCGTTCCAGAGCATGACCGCTTCTACCATTGCTGTTTGTCCTTGATCGTCACCAAAGCTTGCCCTCGAACTCCAAATCCTGCAGGTACTTGCCGCGCCGCTGGCTCGCAACCGCCGTGCACAGCCAGGTTTCTTCTTCCGGGTGCGCGTCGAGCTGCAGCCCAGCGGAGCGCAGCATCGCCTCCACCCCCGGCTGGTTCGGCACCCACCAATTGGTTGCGTCGCCCGAGAAGCGGTGTTCGAAAAACCGCATCTGCGGAAAACTCGGCTCCGTGAAAATGCTTTCTTCCCAAAACGGATAATCCGGCGCGGCTTCCCGGCTCACGCCGTCGTGCGGGCGCATCAGGGTTTGAAAGACCAGCAGGCCGCCCGGCTTGAGCTTTTGCACCACGCGATCCAGCGCATACAGCGGATAGCGCAGGTGGTAGAAGATGCCCATAAACAGGATCAGATCGAACTGCTCATCGATCGAAAGCACGTTGTAGGCCGAACAGTTGCGGTACTCAATCTCAAGCCCCAGCTCATCGCGCACCAGCCGCGCTTGATTGAGATAAAGCTCTTCCGTATCGATACCCAGCACGCGCGCAGCCCCCCGGCGCTTCAGCTCGATCGCGTAGTAGCCCGCGTTGCAACCGATGTCGAGCACACTTCTGCCGCAGAAATCCGCTGGGAGCGCATCGCGCAGAAACCGCCACTTCACATAGGGGTAGTCGCCCAGGAAGTGCTCGGGCGCGGTCTGGACCCCGTGGACGCTGATGTTGTGAAACCAGGGCCCGGCGCTGCGGATCCGCGTTTCAAGGCCGGCGTTTTCCGCTGCCTCGGCTGTGTGTCCATCCAAAACGAAATCCCCGTGCTTTCTCGTTTTTTTGAAGCGCGCCGCCCATGAAGCATCTACTTACATTGTAACTATACCCTTCACAGAAGGTTGTGCAAGCCCGGAGGTTGCCGCCGCTCAACCGTTTACGGTCGCGGCACACAACCGAAAGCGGCCTCCTCGCCCTCTTTCCTCGATAGGGCTCCCGCCGCGAATCTCTTCTTTCCACCGCGGCCGGGGAGCCTCCCAAGGAGAAATACATGGCCCGCGATCCTCTCACCTTCGGCCCCAAGCCGCCCTTCCCCAAGCAGCAGCAGTCCGCACCCGGCGAACAGGGGCAGATGGACCCCAAGCCGGACACCGGCCTGGACAGCTACACCGGCCGCAACCGCCTCACCGATCGCGTCGCGCTGATCACCGGCGCTGACTCCGGCATCGGGCGCTCCGTCGCCACCCTGTTCGCCAAGGAAGGCGCGGACGTTGTCATCACGCACGTGCCCGGCGAAGAAAAAGACGCGCAGATTACCCTCGACGCCGTCACCAAGCAAGGCCGCAAAGCCCACGCGATCGCGGTCGACTTTACCAACCCCGGGGATGCGTCCCGGGCTGTCGAGGAAACCGTACAGAAGTTCGGCAAACTCGACATCGCGGTCGCCAATGCCGCCTTCCAGCGCTCGTACGAGAAACTCGAAGACATCTCCGGCGAGGAGTTTGAAAAGCATTACCGGATCAACGTCGGCCACACCTTCGCGCTCGCGCAGGCCGCGGCCAAGCACATGCAGCCGGGCGGCGTCATCCTCAATACGACCTCCATTGAGGCGTTTGAGCCCGGCATGAACATCCTGGTCTATGCCTCCACCAAGGCTGCCATCGCGAACCTGACAAAAGGCCTCGCCAAGCTGCTGGCAAAGCAGGGCATTCGCGTCAACGGCGTCGCGCCCGGGCCGGTGTGGACGCCGCTGATCCCCGCCACCATGCCGGCGGACAAGGTGGAAAAGTTCGGCGCGACCACCGTGTTCGAGCGCCCCGCGCAGCCGGTCGAGCTCGGCGCGCTGTATGTTTTCCTCGCCTCCGACGATGCCAGCTTCGTCACCGGCGAGATTTACGGAGCAACCGGCGGCCGCACCCCGCTCTAAACATTTCGAGCCGCTCAAGACTGAAAAGGAATACGGGTGCCCCAGGTCTCGATTCTGAGACCTGGGTTCTCCTCCGCAGCAGCAAAGGACCGTCTTTCCGTACTTCCACGC
>CAXTVG010000467.1:0-2549 GCA_964247505.1 uncultured Acidobacteriaceae bacterium | reverse complement strand
GGCGCGCGCCGCTCCGCACAGCTTTGGATGCACTGCGCGATGCGCTTGCCCCGCTTACCGCGCGGCTGGGTGCCCGGCTTTTTACGGACTGGGAGCGCGCCTGCGACCGCTACATTGAGGTCATTCTCGACCGTACGCGCGCCGGCGCATTTCTGCGCGCCGAGCAGTCGTGTTCGCTCACTCCAGCTGAAGAGGTAACCGCGCTCAAGCTGCTCGAGCTGGTGCGCCATACGCAGCTCATGTACACCAGCTGCGCCTGGTTTTTCGAGGACCTCGCGGGCATTGAAACTGTGCAGATCATCGCCTATGCGGCGCGCGCGCTGGAGCTTGCCGCCAGCCTGTTCGGCGCGGAGGGCGCTGCGCTCGAAACGCCTTTCCTTGCGCGCCTGGGCGAAGCCAAAAGCAATGCAACCGGGGAAGGAACGGGCGCGGACATCTATCGCAGGCGCGTCAAGCCGCTCCAGGTCGGCCTCGCCGAGGTCGCCGCGCACTACGCTATTTCTTCCGTGTTCCGCGACTACCCCGAACCCGCGCGCGTGCTGGCCTTTACGGTCCAGCGCGGGCCTTCCGAGGCGCACAGCTCGGGCCGGGGCAGGCTTGTTTCCGGCGAGGCGCGGGTTTCCTCCACCCTGACCCGCGAAAGCGAGCGCTTTTTTTATGCGGTGTTCCACTTCGGCGACCAGAACATTGCCGCAGGGGTAAAGCCTTTACCGCCGGGCCAAACCGGGGCGCACGAGGCCACCGGCGCGGAGCTCCGGGAAGCGATGCTGGGTGCCGACCTGCCGGCGGTCGTTCGTTTGCTGGACCGCGAATTCGGCCGGCTGCACACCATCCGCTCCCTGTTTACCGATGAGCAACGCCGCACCGTCAACCTGATCCTCAACAACACCGTGGCCCTCGCCGAAGCAAACCTGATCCGCCTGTACAACGACCACGCCGCGCTGCTTCACTTCCTCAGCGAGAGCAAGGTCCCGCAGCCACCGGCGCTGGCCGTAGCAGCGGGTTTCGCGGTCAACAAAATGCTCCGCCGCGCGCTCGAAAGCGAGCGTCTGGACCCGGCGCAAATTCGCGGCGCGCTCGCGCTGGCCGAGAAAAACGGCACCGTGCTCGACGAGGAGGAGCTAGGGTTTGTGTCGGGCGCGCGCATGCAGGCCGCCATGCAAGCGCTTGCATCCGAGCCGGATTCGACTGACACGGCCGCGCCCGCGCTCGCGATGGCCGAGGCGTTGCGCATTCTTCCCTTCGACGCGAACCTGTGGGAGGCGCAGAACATATGGTACGGGCTCGCGACCCGGCGAACGGCGCAGAGCCGTTTCCCGCAATTCGAAGCACTAGGCCGGGCGCTGCGGATCCATGTGCCTTTGCCTGCATAACTCGCCGAGGCTAACCGCGGACTGTCAGGATCGCGTCGCGAGCCCGTTGCGCGATCGCGGGCGCGGAAAAGCGCAGGGCCGTTTCCCGCACCGACGCTTGTGCCGGCAGGTTCTCCGGGTCGTTCACCAGCGCCTGCAAGCGCGCCGTGAGCGCAGGCACGTCGGCCACGGGGTACAGCCAGCCGTTGCGGCCGGGCTCGAGGATTTCAGACGGTCCGCTGTCGCAGTCACTGCTCACGCACACGATCCCGTGCGCGAGCGCTTCCACCAGCACCATGGGGAAACCCTCTCGATCCGAGGGCATCACCAGAGCGGTCGTTTTTCCGGCCGCTTTCCACGCATTCCGCTGCCACCCCAGCCACTCCACGCGGTTTTCAATGCCAAGCTCCGCGGCGAGCGCGCGCAGGCGCTCGCCGTGGCTTTCATAGCCGATCACGGGCGCGCCGGCAATTTTCAACCGCCACTCGCCACGCAGCCCCGCGACCGCGCGCAGCAGATCGTTGGTCCGCTTTTGATCGTCATAGGTAAGGCGTCCGACATAGAGAAACGATGCAGAACGGGGGCGCGGAACGAGAAAAGCCTCGCCGAGATCGGCGGCGTTGAAAATGGTAAAAACCTTATCGCGCTGCCCTGGCAAATGGGCCTGGAGGTCGCGCGCGATCTGACTGCTGATGGCTAGATGAAGATCGGCCGCTCCGAGCTTTTCCTTGAAGCGCACCGTTTTGAGCGGGTAGTGAATCCAGGAGCAGATCGTGACCCCGCGTTTGCCGGTCAGCATGCGTCCCAGCTTGGCCATTTGGATCGTCGTAACGTCCGAGCAGATGATGGCATCCGGCTTCCAGCCCGCAACGGCCTTCGCCGCTCCCCACGCGTACAGGCCGAGGCGCGCCCAGCGATTCATCTGCGGTGTGCCGAACTGGGTGTAGTCGAGATCGCGCAGCCAAGCGGCATCGTACGAACCGCCAAACAGGAACAGGTGCGTTTGGTCGCCCAGCTCGCGAAAACCGGCGAGCAGGTTCCTGGTCGCGGACTCAACGCCGCCCGTTCCCGAAACTGTCGGGCAAAAAAATGCAATGCGCATTGGACGGTCCGGCGGTCGGGGCGTGTTCTCCATCGCTCGTCAGTGTAAAGCAGCCGGCGCGCTTCTTCAGAACTTTGCGATGCAGATCAGGCCGG
>CAXTVG010000466.1:0-2574 GCA_964247505.1 uncultured Acidobacteriaceae bacterium | reverse complement strand
GGGACAAACTGCTCTGCGGAGGCCAGCTGCGCCGGATAGGTGGCCCCGGCAAGCACCTGGGCGACCAGCGAATCGGGGTAAAGCGCAATGGGGGCGACCAGCGAATCGAGCTGCTCGGGCGGGAGCGCCTGGTAGTTCGAAGGGCCGGGAGCGCCGTACTCCGGCGGCGGAAGCCCACCGTTGTCCTGCGGGGGAGGGGGGGCGTCCTGGTATTGCGCCAAGGCCAGGCCCGGACTGAGGGCCAGCATAGCGCAGGCGACCGCGCCCGCAACGGCCCGGCGCGCAAGCATCGGCGCCCCAAAAAGTGAAATATGCGTCCGCTTCATTTCCACAGCTTCCGTCCCCATTTGCCATCCTCCATGCCGTAAACCTAATCTCTATCACGGCTCTGAGCTTTCCCCAGTGCAAACCCGCCTCGCGCCGGATAGTTCCGTCCGTTTCCGCGGATCGCTCCGCTCTTCCTATATCGTCAGGAAAGCGATGGACCATGAATCCCGTTTGCGCCGTCTCCGTCTCGGCATGGCCGAAGACAAAATTGAGTCGCTGCTCCTGACCCACGGTCCGGACGTGCGCTACCTGTGCGGTTTTACGGGGTCGAATGCTGTTTTATTGGTGTTGCCGCGGGCGGCCGTGCTGCTCACCGACGGACGCTACACCACGCAGGCCCGGGAAGAGGCGATGGGCGTCCGGGTGCGGATTGGGAAAAAGCTGCTGGAAATGGCAGCGGGACTGCTGGTGCGCGCTGGGGTGGGCTCGGTAAGCTACGACGGGAGCCATACCTCGGTCGCGAGCCTTGGGCGCATGGAGGCCAGCTTGCCCGAAAAGGTCGCGAGCACAGGGCGTCGCCGGTTTTTTCGCGCACTCGCTGGTTCACCGGTCGCGATCTTGCGCGAGCGAAAAGATGCGGACGAGCTCGCACTGGTTGAAGAAGCGGCGCTGCTGGGCTGCAGGATTTTCGAAGCAGTCTTGCCCCACCTGGCCGCGGGCGTGCCGGAGCGGGAGATCGCGGCGGAGCTGGAATACGCGGCGCGGCGCATGGGCGCCGACGGGATGTCGTTTGACACGATCGTGGCTTCCGGCGAGCGCTCAGCCCTGCCCCACGGTACGGCAAGCGCCCAGCCGCTGCCCCGGCGGGGATTTGTCACCATGGACTTCGGTATTATGCACAAGGGATATTGCTCCGACATGACCCGGACTGTGTATGTGGGGAAGCCGGGGCGGGCGGAGCGCGAGGCCTATGCCGCGGTACTCGAAGCGGAAGAGGCGGGAGTGGCGGCGGTCCGCGCGGGTGTTCGGGCTTCCAGGGTAGATGGGGCCGCTCGAAAAGTGCTGCGCGGGCGGGATCTCGCGAGGTATTTCACGCATTCAACCGGGCACGGGGTGGGGTTGGAAATCCATGAAGGGCCGCGCTTGGCAGGCAAGGTGAAGGACGTTTTGGCCGAAGGCATGGTGGTGACGGTGGAGCCGGGGGTGTACCTTCCCGGACAGTTTGGGATACGGATCGAGGATATGGTCGCGGTGGAAGCAACTGGGGCACGGGTGCTGACACCCGCGCCGAAGCAACTGCTGACGCTGTAAAGAACGTGGGGCGCGCCCGGCGGGCGCATACATTTCAACAGCAAGAAAGAACACACATACGATGAACCCGGAAGAGATCGCGGCGCTCAAGGACCTGATCGAGTTTCTGCAGCAGAAGAAAATAGGCGAGTTCCGGTTGGAGCGCGGGGAGCTCAAGGTGGAGCTGCGGTTTGAAGCGGCGATCGCCGCTGCGGCACCGGCCTCCCAGCTTGACCCGCTGCTGCTGGCGCGGCTTATGGGAGGCTCGCTCCCGGCAGCTCCGCTGGCGGCAACCGGCGCCGTTCCTGTTGCGGCTGCCGTGCCGGCTGTTGTGGAAAACGCGCCCGAAGAAGCGCTCCACACCGTGAAATCACCGATCGTGGGCACCTTTTACGCGTCGCCCTCGCCCGGCTCTCCGGCCTTTGTCAAGGTTGGCGACCAGGTCGAAGCCGGGCAGGCCTTGTGCATTGTGGAAGCGATGAAGCTGATGAACGAGATCGAGTCCGACATTTCCGGCGAGATCGTGAAGCAGCTGGTGCAGAACGGGCAGCCGGTCGAGTACGGGCAGCCCTTGTTTGCCGTGCGCGCGCGCTAAAATCCGGGCAAAAAAACCGGGAGAAAGCTGTTCCCTCATGTTTGGAAAAGTTCTGATTGCCAATCGCGGCGAAATTGCGCTGCGCGTCATTTCCGCCTGCAAGGAGCTCGGCATCCGCACGGTCGCCGTGTACTCGGAGGCCGACCGCAACGCGCTGCACGTGCGCTATGCGGATGAAGCGATCTGCATCGGGCCGCCGCGCTCGGCGGAAAGCTACCTCCACGTCGCGGCGGTGATTGCCGCGGCTGAAATCGCAGACGTCGACGCGATCCACCCCGGCTATGGCCTCTTGAGCGAGAACGCGAACTTCGCCGAGGTGTGCCGCGAGTCGAACATCAAGTTCATCGGGCCGCCGCCCGAGGTGACGCGGATGATGGGCGAGAAGTCCGTCGCGCGGCAGACCATGAAAAAGGCCAAGGTAC
>CAXTVG010000465.1:0-2575 GCA_964247505.1 uncultured Acidobacteriaceae bacterium | reverse complement strand
GGTGCAGTCCACGCTCGGCACGGGCACCACGGTCAACTCCTACGACCCTGTGATCCTGGGCACCGTCACCGACGAGCATTACACGCAGCCGCTCTCGAACCTGCAGGTGCTCGGCATCCCCACGGTACAAACCAACACCATTGCGAGCCAGTTTGAGTACATCCAGTCGTTCGCGACTGGCGCGACGGTCGAGGGCGTGTTCACGAACAGCCGCGTGGCGCAGAACAGCCCTTCCAACATCATCAATCCCACCCTCAACTCCTACTACCACGCGCAGGTCGTTCAGCCGCTGCTCGCGGGCTTCGGCTTCGGCCCCAACCTGCGCTACATCCGCATCGCGCGTAACGACCGCTCCATCTCCGATATCGCGTTCAAGGAGCAGGTCGGCGCCACTATTACGCAGATCGCCGATATCTACTGGGACCTAGTCAGCGCGTACCAGGACGAGCAGGTGAAGGAGCGCTCCCTGCGCTTCGCCGAAGACGAGCTCGAGAGCGACCGCAAGCAGCTTGCGCTCCAAGCGATCCCCGCGCTCGACGTCACCAAGGCCGAAGGCGAAGTAGCCACGCGCGACGGCGACCTCACCGTCGCGAAAACCACGCTGCAGCTGCAGGAGTCGCTGGTAAAAAACGCCCTGACCCGCAATCTCGACGACCCTTTCCTCGCGGAAGTGCCGGTGGTGCCGGTGACGACCGCCTCGCCCGCGCCGCCCGAGGCCGACTCGCTCCCAGAGCTGGTGGCCCGCGCGCTCCGCGACCGGACGGACCTGAGCGAGCTCGACCTGCAGCTCAAGAACTTCGACATCAGCCGCCACGCCGCGCGCAATGCCGTGCTCCCGACGGTTGACCTGGTGGGCTACTATGGCGGCACCGGCCTTGCGGGCCGCCCGAACGCGCTTTCGAACACGGGCTCCAATGTGCCCGCCGACTTCGGCTCGTCGTTTCGCGGCGCGTTCAACAACAGCTCGCCCGACTACGAAGTAGGCGTCAATCTCGCGATCCCCTTGCGCAACCGCGTCGCGAAGTCCGACCAGTACCGGTCGGAGCTTGAATATCGCCAGGCCGAGCTGCAGATCCAGCAGCGGCGCAAGCAGATTCGCATCGAGGTCGGCAGCGCGCAGTATTCGGTGGAGCAGTACAGCGCGCGCGTCGCTTCCGCGCGCAAGGCCCGCGACCTGGCGCGGCAGACATTTGAGATCAGCCAAAAGGAGCAGAAGCTCGGTGCGGGCTCGAACCTGCAAACGCTCGCCGCGCAGCACGACCTGGCGCTGGCGGAGTCGAACGTCGCGGCGGCCGAGGCGACGTTTGAGAAAGCGCGGGTGGAGCTGGCCCGGGCCACGGGCGCGACGCTTGAAACCTACAACGTATCGCTGGACGACGCGCGCACTGGCGTTGTGTCCGCGCCCGCTCCATAATCAGCGCTATGAGCAAAGCGCGATTGTTGATTGCCGACGACCAGGCGCACATCCTGGAGGCGCTCGCGCTGCTGCTGCGGCCGGAGGGCTATGCGATCCACACGGCGCGCTCGCCGGCGGAAGCGCTGGTGGAGCTGGGATGCGGGAGCTTCGACGCGGCGCTGTTTGACATGAACTACGCGCGCGACACCACCTCGGGCGACGAGGGTTTGCAGCTGATGCGCGACGCGCTGGCGATCGACGAAACGCTGCCGGTGATCGTGATGACGGCGTGGGGCAATGTGGAGCTCGCGGTCGAGGCGATGCGGCTGGGGGCGCGCGATTTTATCCAGAAGCCGTGGGAAAACGCGCGCTTGCTGACCGTGGTGCGAACGCAGGTGGAATTGCGCGCTGCCCTGCGCCGCGCGCGCACTTTGGAAGCGGAAAACCTGCTGCTGCGCACGCCCAACCGGCCTGCTTTTATCGCGGGGGCCCCGGCTATGCGGCCGCTGCTGGACGGCATCGCGCGCGTGGGCCCATCGGACGCGAACGTGCTTATCACTGGCGAGCACGGCACGGGCAAGGAGGTCGTCGCGCAGACCCTCCACGCGGTCTCACAACGCGCCTCGCAAACGCTGGTCGCGGTCAACACGGGCGCGCTGCCCGAGGGCACGTTTGAGAGCGAGCTGTTCGGCCACGTGCGCGGCGCGTTTACCGACGCGCGCACGGACCGCGTGGGCCGCTTCGAGCTGGCCGACCGAGGGACGCTATTTCTGGACGAGATCGCGAACGTGCCCCTGCGCCAACAGGCCAAACTGCTGCGGGTGCTCGAGACTGGGCAGCTCGAGCGGGTGGGCTCGTCGAAAACCACGCGTGTCGATGCGCGGCTACTGTCCGCGACCAATGCAGACCTGCCGCGCGAAGCCGCTGAGGGGCGCTTCCGCGAGGACCTGCTGTTTCGCCTGAATACGGTGGAGCTGCGCTTACCGCCCTTGCGTGAGCGTCGCGAAGACATCCCGCCTTTGGCCGGGCATTTTCTCGCGAACTATGCGGGGAAGTACCGGCGCGCGCTCTCCGGGCTTGCTCCGGCGGCGCTGGCAGCGCTGCTTGCCTACGAGTGGCCGGGCAATGTGCGCGAGCTGGACCACACCATGGAGCGCGCCGTGCTGATGGCGCGCGGCG
>CAXTVG010000464.1:0-2577 GCA_964247505.1 uncultured Acidobacteriaceae bacterium | reverse complement strand
AATCTGGATATCCGAACCCTCACCCGGAGGCCAAATCCGTAAGCTCTCCACCCGCCCCGGGTGCGTCGAAGGCCGCGCCAGCTCCTCGCCCCTTTCCTGCCCCGACGAGGCATCGAAAAAGCGCACAACCAACCCCTGATCCCCGCGCGACCAGCCCACCGCATACGCCCCCGGCGAGAGCGCCAGATGCGCCCCAATCGTGACCGGAACTTGCGCCAGAAAATAATGCGAATACTTTCCATCTGCGGCATATCCAGCCGTAATGAGTACAACAGACGCGATCATCTGCCCGCGCTCATTCACGATCCCGCTCGCCGTCCGCATCTCCGTTTCGATTCGCTCCTTCTCCACCGGTGCCCGCGCCGGCAAAACAGCCGCAAGCTCGCTCACAGTCGCGGTGCGCCACGCGGAAGCCGTCTGCGGAATCGCAACCCCCACCATCGCAAAACACAACGCGGCGCAGCAAGCGACCCTCCGTGTCAGTGTGGTCATTGGGAGAGATGGACGATCCCGCGCTGCAGAGCCACCACCGCGGCGTGCGTCCGATCGCCCACCCCCAGCTTGCCCAGCAGGTTATTCACGTGCGACTTCACCGTAGCCTCGGAGATATGGAGGTCGTCCGCGATCTCCTTGTTCGCGCGCCCGGCCACGATCCGCTCCAGCACGCTCACCTCCCGCGCCGTCAGCTCCTGCCCGCTCACCCGCAGCGCCAGCTTCTCGGCGATCGACGCCGGAATGCGCCCGCGCCCCGAGTGCACCGCCCGCACTGCCGCCAGCAGCTCATCGAGGTCCATGCCCTTCAGCAGATACGCCTTGGCCCCCGCCTGCATCGCGCGAAAAATATCCTCATCGCCGTCAAACGTCGTCAGCACGATAAAGCGCGCCGCCGGCAGCTCCGCCCGCACCTGCTGAATCACCTCCACGCCGCCCATCCGCGGCATCTGCAGGTCGACCAGGGTCACATCCGGCATCAGCGAGCGGTAGCGCTCCAGCGCCTCGCGCCCATCCGCGGCCGAGCCCACCACCTCCACCTCGGGCGAGCCCGAAAGCAGCGCGATCAGCCCCTGCCGAACCATGTGGTGGTCCTCCACAACCATGATCCGAATCGGCTTCGTCATGCGTCCAGTCCTTCTTTCCCGCGCAGCGGCACCGTGAGCGTGACGGTAGTACCCTCGCCGGGGCTGCTGGCAATTGTAAACGCCGCCCCCAGCGCCGCCGCCCGCTCCTCCATCCCTCGCACCCCGTAGTGCCCGTCCATGCCTCCCACCGTTGGATAACTGAACCCGCGCCCATCATCCCGCACCGTAAGCTCCAGCCGATCCGCGCCGTAGCGTAGTTGAACAAGCACCTCCGTAGCCGCGGCGTGCCGCTCTATATTCGACAAGCTCTCCTGCGCGATCCGCAACACTTCATTCTCCGTCTGCTCGCCCAGCTTGCGGTACGCGCCCCCAACCTTCACCCGCGCTCCCGGATGCGTGCGAGCAAACGCCGCAAACGCTTCGCTCAGCCGCGTAGGCAGGCTGTTTCCCGCCGCATTCGCCCGCAGATTCCAAATGCTCTGCCGCGCCTCCTCCAGCCCCCGCTTCACCAGCGCGCGCGCCTCCCCCAACTGCTCCGAGGCTTGCGCCAGCCGCTCGGCGCGCACCGACTGCGAAGCAAGCTCAATCTGCAGCGACACACTCACCAGGTCCTGCGCCAGCGTGTCGTGGATCTCCCGCGCCACACGGTTTCTTTCCTTCAAAACCAGCGCAAATTGCGTCCGCACGGTACGCAGCCGGATCTGGATCGCAAGCAGCACAGCCGCGGAGAGTGCAAGGAGCAGCAGCGCGTAAAACCACCACCGGAGATAAAACGCGGGCCGCACCGAAAAGCGCAAGGCCGCCCCAGCCTCGTTCCACACGCCATCGTTATTTTCCGCGATCACCCGGAAGCGGTACCCGCGCCCCGGCAGGCTCGTGTAATACGCCGTGCGCCGCGCCCCCGCCTCGGTCCACTCCCGGTCAAACCCCTCCAGCTTGTAGCGGTACCGGACCTTGGACGGCTCCGTAAAGCTGAGCGCTGCATAGTCAAACGTGAAGCTGCGCCGCCCCGAGGAGACATGCAGCTCCCCACCCCCGAGCGGCTGCTCCACGTTATCCACGGTGAACCGCTGCACAAGCACAGGAGGCGGCACCGCATTCAGCGGCAGACGCAGCGGCTCGGCCAGCGCGAGCCCCTTGCGCGTCGCGAACAGGAGCTCGCCGCCCTCCGTTTGCCACATCGAAGGCGCACCCTCACCCGCCAGCTCATCGCTCGGCAACCCGTCAGCCACGCCATAGCGCCCGACCCGCAGCGCGCACGCCCGAGGGGTCCCCACCGCGCAGCCTCGCAAATCCTGCAGCGAAGCCCGAAAAACCCCGCGGCTGCCCCGCATCCACAAAAACCCAGCCCCATCCACCGTGAGCGCGTCGATTTCCCCAGGCAGCGCCGCCGCGCGAACGGGGTGAAACCGCCCGTTCGCGAACAAGCTCAACCCGGCACCGTAAACCCCCACCCAGATGTCATCGCCCTGCCCTTGCGTAATGGCCGTCACAATAC
>CAXTVG010000463.1:0-2578 GCA_964247505.1 uncultured Acidobacteriaceae bacterium | reverse complement strand
AACCCGAGCTCGCCGCTGACGCCCAGGAGAGCTTTCTCACCGGCCAACTCCAAACCTGGGCCCCCGAGCTCACCACCCGCACGGTCGCCGACGGCCTACGTACGCAATCCCTCGGCGAGCTCAACTGGGCCCACATCCACGCCTTTTGCGACGCCATCCTCACCGTGACAGAAGACGAAATCCTGGCCGCCGTCCGCGTGATCCACCAAACCTGCCCACCCCGCGTGGGCTCGGGCGAGCGAGGCCTGGTCGCGGAACCCAGCGGAGCCGCCACCACCGCCGCCCTTCTATTCCACGCGACAGAGCTGCTTCCCTACCGCAAAGCCGTCGCTGTCCTTTCCGGCCGCAATGTCAACGCGGCAGCCCTGAACACATTACCTTCTGACACCAATTAACCGCAAATATTCACAGACAGGTCACATGCTGAGGTGTTACCGTGCTCTCGCTTCACAATTCCTTTCTTGGGAGCACTACCATGTCAACCCTCCTCCAAACCATCGCCGCGAAACCGCTTCTAACAGCTGTTTTACTCTCGACAAGCGCCGCCGGCATGGCCCAATCCGGCCCCTACTTGCCCAACTTCAACTTCACGCAGGAAGGCGAACAGATCGGTTCAGCGCCTTCCATGGCGGTCTACAACGGTGTCCTCTTCATCGCGTTTAAGTCCGACAACTCGTCTCATACCCTCTTCCTCGATTCCACTGCCGATGGTGTGAACCTTACGGGCGCTCGCGAATTTGCAGGTATCAAGGTTGGAAGCACACCAACGCTGGCCGTTTTCAATGGCAAACTTTTTATTGCATTTGCGGCCGAGAACGGTCAAAGCGGCGACTTTGTCTGCAGCACTACCGATATACAAAACTTCAATTGCGCTCAGTCCAACTTCAGCTCTTCGAGTAACACTCCAGCCATGGCAGTTTACAACGGTAGGCTCTACCTAGCGAACGAGACAAATAATGTGCTCGCACATACCAGTACTGCCGATGGAGTTAATTTCGCTCCTGTGACGACATTTGGGGAATATGCGGATCAACCTCCGGCGTTAGCAACACTGAACGGTTCCCTGCTCCTCAGTTTTTCATCCAACGATCCAAGCCACGATCTTTGGCTTCAAGAAGGCACTCCGGGAAGTAATGCCGGAATAAATTGGGGCCCAGCCTATGAATACCCGACGAGGCTTGGAGGCACGCCTGCTCTCGCCACAGAAACCGGTCCTGCCGGACAAACGGCCATTCTCGCATTTCAGGCCAACGATTCATCGCACCACCTCTGGTATGCCTCAATTACGGGTTCGTACCAGGGCCAGCAGTTCATCCGCCAAGATAATGCCCAAATTGGCAGCAGCCCAGCCGAGGTAATTTTCACTCCGAGCACCGGACCGTTCGCAAATCAGGAAACCTTGTTCGTAGCTTTCCAGGCGAACAATTCGTCCCATCGCCTCTGGTTTGGAGGTCAGACTGTCAACTCTTTCTCTGCAA
Source organism: uncultured Acidobacteriaceae bacterium (assembly GCA_964247505.1). GTDB lineage: Bacteria > Acidobacteriota > Terriglobia > Terriglobales > Acidobacteriaceae > EB88. Next base: position 1,100 of record CAXTVG010000463.1, on the reverse strand, counting down.
CGCAATAACAGCTTGAATCCATTCTGGATCATGGTAGCGGAAAGGAAGGTTTTGGCCTTCCTTTCTGCTCAAACACCGATCTCCTTGCATAAATCCGGAAACCGTAAGGTAATGCTGGCACGCCACCCCATGCGATATTCCTGTGCGGTACTTGATCGCTTATGAGTATGTAATCAGCTCGTAACATTTGGTTCAACACTGGCCAATGTGCAAGTTTTGCATATGAAAAGTCACGCTTCTGTAATCCACATTCATCGCTTGAAACGATGAAGTAATGCGGCTGATTGCTTCGGAGCGCGCGGAGGAAGGCGGCCCGGTACCAAAACTGATTGGCCGCTTCAAGCGCGTCTGCCGGATCGGCAAAAAGGTAACAGTCGTACAAAAAGCCGGTCGACTGCACGAGTCTCATTTGGTACAGCTCCGCGATACACCCCCCAGCCTGGTCTAGGCATTGCACCTTCCCGTTGAGAGCCGCCCCCCCCGCTCGTTCAGCTGCAGCCCGAGCATCATTCCGTACTCGTCATAGCCCCAGTTGAAGCGGCTCACCTCCATGAGCGAACGGGGCACAACCACCAGGCTTCCAAACGCAAGGCCCGCGACCGCAGCAGCGGCAATCGCACGGCGTCTGCTCCGCAGTCCCCGGTCAAACAGCAGACCCGCCAGCAGAAGCAGAAAGGCCTCAGAAGGGTAGCGGTGATAAGGATAGCCGCGCCCCTGCGTATAGAACGAAAACACGCCTAACAGAAACCCGGCTACCAGTGTTTGTTGCTTGAATCGGTTCCATAACTTGAAGACGAAAAACAATGGAAGCGCGAGCAGAAACAGCCCGAGCATCACGGAAGAAATGCTGCCGCGAAGCAAAGCGAGCGGCGAAAGCCGGAACATACTCGCATGCAGCGGAACCAATCGCGTCACAATGTCGAAAAATGCCGCCCATGCGTGCCAATAAGAAAGAAAGACGGCAGCAGCCGCGAGCGGAACCGAAGAGCTTGTTCCTGCAATCCACATGGGTGCGAGCCACGGCTCCTTGCGCGACCGCAGCGCCCGCGCAAGCAAGAACAGCCAGACCGGCAGGAGCAGAATCGCAAGCGGCTTTACCG
>CAXTVG010000462.1:0-2583 GCA_964247505.1 uncultured Acidobacteriaceae bacterium | reverse complement strand
GCTTGCATCGCCGGGGTTTGCAGCTCGGGACCCAGGGCCGGTCCGCGGTACAGCCGCGCATCGAGCCCAGCCAGCACTACCCGCGCCCGCGCTGCCCGCAGCGCCTTTACGATCGCGCGGAGGTTTCGCTCCGTTTCCGCCGCCGGCACCCCATGCAGCGCGTCGTTTACCCCCAGCTCCACGACCACGACCGCCGGTTTTGCCTGCAGCACCTCCGGCAGCCGCCCGAGCGCGTCCGCCGTCGTCTGCCCGTCCACTCCAGCCTTCACTACCGTCGCTTGAAACCCGGCCTCGGCCAAATCCTGCCTTAAAAAATCTGGATAGGCCTGCCCCTCCGGAGCCCGGAATCCCGCCGTTAAACTATCGCCGAAACACACCACCGTTTGCGCCCGCGCACCCATCGCAGCGCCCAGCAGCAAGACCACAATCGAAAACCATCGCCCCATAGTACCGAGCCTACAGTCTCCCTACTGAAACGGATCGAACAGGGCCGACACAAAAAAACCTGCCGCGCCCACCCAAAGCAGCACCCGAGCCAGCAGCGCCAGCCGAGCGTGAGGCCCCGCTGCCTGCTCTTTTGCGTGCATCAGCGAAACAGCCGCGAACGAGTCCTGCGGAGGCTCCATCCCGCGGCGCGTCCACCTCCCCAGCAACATTCCCCCAAACAGCACACCCTGCGCGGCGAGCCGCAGCAGACCCCACGCAGAACCTGCATGCCGCATGCAGCCTCCTTTCCTGTGTATCTTTCACAATTTCAGCACAGAAATCCTGACCGGTAAGGCTGCCCCGTCAAGCTGGGCGGAGACAAAGTGCAAGCGCGTTACGCGCGGTCGTCCCGGAAAGCGCGCACTCTGGACTGTTCGCGGTGGAAGGCGCGGTGGCGGCCGACGAGCAGGGCCTGGGTGTCAATGGTGCCTTCGGGCTGGCCGGTTTGGCGGTTGAGGACGGGGAGGGTCGCGCGGCGGGTGGTAGCCATGCGCTCGGCGACCTCGCGGCAGGTTTCGTCGGGGTAGGCGGCGATGTCGAGCGGGAGATCAAGAAATAAGCTGGCCGGTTCGGTGGACATGACTTCGGCGATGCTGATGGTTTCGAGTGGGTCCACGCCGTACTCGCGGGTGAGGTGGTAGCCGCGGCGGCTGAGGCGCTCGGTGAGGATGGAGCGCGGGAGAATGAGCGACGTAACCAGGTGCGCGGCTACGGAGGCGAGCAGCAGGGGCAACAGCGCGGGGAGGGCGTGGGTGAGCTCGAGCGCGAAGATGGTCGCGGTGAGGGGGATGCCGAGTGAGCCGGACAGCATGGCGGTCATGCCGAGCAGCGCCCAAAGGCCTTGGGTCGCGGGGGAGCCGTGGGCGAGCATGGCGGCCAAGGTGCCGAGCGCGCCGCCGATCATGAGCAGTGGGGCGAGCACGCCGCCGGAGGTGCCGGAGCCCAGCGAAAAGGCCCACATGAGGGTTTTGGCGATGAGCAGGCCGAAAACGAGCGCGAGGGTGCCCTTGCCGGCGAGCAGCTGGGCGATGTTGTCATAGCCGACGCCGAGGCCTCGCGGGAAAAATATGCCGCCGATGCCGACACCGATGCCGCCGATGGCGGGCCACCACATCCAATGCACGCGCATGTGGCCGAACAGATCCTCAAAGCCGTACATAAGGCGGCTGAGGCCGGCGGAGGCGAAGCCTGTAATCACGCCGAAACCCGCGGCAGCCGGGACCAGAAACCAGAGCGCGGGCGTGGTGGTGAACGAGACGGGGAAAAGCGGCCCCGCGCCGAGGAGATAGACGCGCAGGACGGCGGCGGTGGCGCTGGCGATGGCGACGGGAACCAGCGAGCGCGGGCGCCACTCGAACAGGAGCAGCTCGACCGCCAGCAGGACCGCGGCGACGGGCGTTGCAAAGGTGGCGGACATGCCAGCGGCTGCGCCCGCGACGAGCAGGGTGGTGCGCTCGTTGTCGGACAGCTTGATCCACTGGGCGACCAGCGAGCCGAACGCGCCGCCGGTCATGATGATGGGGCCTTCCGCGCCGAACGGGCCGCCGGAGCCGATGGAGATAGCGGCGGAAATGGGCTTGAGAACCGCGATACCGGGGCTGACGCGCGCGCCGCGGAGCAGGATGGCCTCAATGGCTTCGGGGATGCCGTGGCCGCGGATTTTATCGGAGCCGAACCGGGCCATGAGGCCGACGAGCAGCCCGCCCACGACGGGGACCAGCGGCATGAGGGGACCGAGCGGGCTGCCCGCGGGGCGGACGAGCAGGAGCGAAAACCGGTGGTAGTAGAAGAGATTGGTGGCGAAGTGGATGGCGCCGAGCAGGAAGGTGGCGAGCAGCGCCGCGCCCGCGCCGATCAAAAGCGCGGCCAGGGACAGGAGCCAGACGCGGCGGTCGATGGTGAAGTCGCGCAGGGTGGAGTGGGGGGCGGCTTTGCCTGACGGTTTGGAGTCCAGCGCGGCTGTGTGGATCTGCGCAGGCTCGCTCATGCGCGGGCCTGCTTGGCTTCATCGCGCGGCTCGGGGGGGCGGCCGATGCTGCGGAGGGAGTGGAGCAGGGTGGGGGCGAGCTCATGAAGCTCGTGGGCGTGGTGGGTGGA
>CAXTVG010000461.1:0-2586 GCA_964247505.1 uncultured Acidobacteriaceae bacterium | reverse complement strand
GGTTGTAGGGGTGGACGCGTCGGAAAACCTGGTGCGGGGGGCGCGGATGGCGGGCGTGGACGCGCGGGTGATGGACGGGCAGCGGCTCGCGTTCGCGGGCGAGTTCGACGCGCTGTTTTCAAACGCGGCGCTGCACTGGATGCCCGATGCGGATGGGGTGCTGAACGGGGTAGCGCGGGCGCTGCGGCCGGGCGGGCGGTTTGTGGCGGAGCTCGGAGGGCACGGCAATGTCGCGGCGATTGTGGTGGCGTTATTGGCGGTGGTGCGCGCTCGCTCGGGCGGCGTGGAGGTGCGGTCGCCTTGGTATTTTCCAACTGTGGGCGAGTACCGGGCGAAGCTCGAGGGCGCGGGCTTTGTGGTCGATGAGATTGCCGCGTTTCCGCGGCCTACCGTGTTGCCGACGGGCATGGAGGGTTGGCTGGAGGTGTTTGCGCAGCCGTTTCTCGCGCCGCTGTCGCTTGCCGCGCGTGCGGGCGCTTTGGACGAGGTGATCGAGCTGCTGCGTCCGGTGCTGTGCGATGGCGCGGGCGTGTGGACGGCGGACTACGTGCGCTTGCGTTTCGTGGCGCATTTGCCGGAATAGGTGTGCAGCGGCCCGGACCTGGGGCCTGCGATCTGACTTTCGCGCCGGGGTTCGCCTTCTTGACGAGATGGTATTCCCGGGTGAGTTGCAAGCGATTGAGGGTGGGACGGGTTTCGCCATTCCACGCTTTGCACTGCGCCGGCATTCCACGGCTTTGTAGCTGACGGGATTACTTCCGAGAATGCGCTTTGTCGGGACTAATACCGATGTGAGGCGAAAGCTTGTCCGCATGCGTCCTACGCTGTATGCGCTATTTGAGTATCGCTGTCCTGCTCCTATGCAGCTCCTCGCACGCGCAATTGCCGCGAGAAGTGGCCTCGCACCGCTCCCAGTCTGTCACAGTGCCGATCCAAAGGCCCTACCTTGTAGTTCTGCCGAAAGACTAAGACCAGAAGCCCGGTCCTTGGCCCGTGCTGCTTTATCTTCATGGGGCCGGAGACCGTGGAACAGACCTCGCCCTTGTGCGCCGTGTACCTGCGGTTCAGGAAGCGCTGCATCGGCCTGACTACGCGTTCATCCTGCTTGCACCCCAGGAAACGGATACGGATCAGTCCTGGGTAAACGTGCCCACACGTACGGTAGTCATGCACCTTCTGGACGAGGTTATAGACCGGTACCATGGCGACCGCGCCCGTGTGTATGTGACCGGCATCAGCATGGGCGGCTGGGGAGCGTGGTTCCTTGCGAAAGAACATCCGGAGCGTTTTGCAGCGATCGCGCCGCTCTGCGGTTTTCCCGACACGAATTGGGCGCCCGCGTTGCGTAACGTGCCTATCTGGACCTTTCACGGCACAAACGACACTGTAGCTCCTATCGCCGATACGGAGCGCATGGTGGAGGCGCTGCAGAAGCTCGGCGGCGATCCGAAGTTCACACCCGTTGTGGGTGGCGACCACGACATCGCAAGAGAGGTTTACGGCCGCGACGATCTTTACCAGTGGTTGCTCACGCACAAGCTCGGATCGCGGGACCTGACGGTTCAAAGTGAGAGTCGAGGCGGGGTATCTCATGCTAAGTGATGTGCGAGTGTCGATCTTCTGCATGTTCCTTCTGTGTTGGCCGGCCTTTGCCGGCCAGAGTTCCGGTCAAGAGATATCTGGAGAGCTGAGCACCAGCTATACGGTTCCCATCAACATGCCGTACCTCGTCGTTCTGCCGCACGGTTACGGCAGACGACCGGGACCGTTGCCGGTCATCCTCTACTTGCACGGAGGCGGAGAAAGGGGACGCGACCTCTCCGTACTTCAGCATGTGGCCGCTGTGCAGGAGGCCAAGACACGACCTGAGTACCCTTTCATCCTGCTTGCACCGCTGGATCCGGATCCTGAGCAGGACTGGACAAATACCGGCTACAAGGAAGCTGTGCTGAGAATCCTAGACAGTGTGCTGGCGAAGTACAACGGAGATCGAGATCGTGTTTATATGACCGGGATCAGCATGGGTGGATACGCTACCTGGTTCTTCGCGAAGTCTTTCCCACATCGTTTTGCAGCGATTGCTCCTCTTGCAGGCGATCCACAAAGCCGATGGGCGCCTCTTCTCACGCAACTGCCCATCTGGATTTTTCACGGCACAAACGATACGGTGGTGCCCATCACCGACACGGAAAGCATGGTGGAGACTCTGCAGAAGCTTGGTGCTAATCCGAAGTTCACGCCCGTTGTCGGTGGCGATCATGACATCGCGAAATCGGTATACAGCCGCGATGATCTCTACCGATGGTTTCTCGAGCACAAGAGTGTGGCGTCGCGATAACCTTTCCCGGCGGTGCGGCGGCAAATGAATATGCGTAGGTTGTGGTCCGGTCCTTCTAAACGCGGTAGTGTTTACGCTGCTCGGATTCCACGTCTCAGGATCGAGACGTGGGGCACCCGTAATGGGTTTGTGTGGGTTTTGGGCTGGTTGCACGGCGCTTTATGCTCAAGACCATGGACCTACTTGCTTTGCTTGAGATCGTCAATGCACCCGCGTACGCGCTGCCGCCTGAGTTGTTGGCCAAGGCG
>CAXTVG010000460.1:0-2589 GCA_964247505.1 uncultured Acidobacteriaceae bacterium | reverse complement strand
GCCCTCCGCGACAGCGAAAAGGGCGACGGATAGGGGCATCTCTCCTCCGGTTTCCTGAAAAACTTACGGACTTCAGCCCGGCTCAAGACACACATCGTCTCAGCTGTGTAGTCTAGAGAACGGACATTTCTGTAATTTTGCTGCGAAGCGCATACAGAACCTGCCCTAACCGAGCAAGGAAAGGTCGTCTTTTTGCGCGTTCACCTCATCAACCCGAGTGACAACTCGTTCGGAACCGCCGTCATCACCCCCCGCTGGCTCTTCGTGCTTGCCGCGGCCACGCCCAAGGAAGCCGGCGACCCTGTCCTGGTCGATGAATCGCTTGAGCAGGTCGACCCCGCGTCCATCCAGCCCGGGGACATTGTCGGTATCAGCGTCCACACCGGCAACGCTCTCCGCGGTTACGCGGTCGGCCGAATGGCCCACGAGCGCGGGGCCTGGGTCGTCTACGGCGGCATCCATGCCACGCTTTTCCCTGAAGAGGTGCTTGAGCGCGGCGCCGCCCACGCCGTTGTCAAAGGCGACGGCGACATAGCCTGGGGCAAGGTCGTCCTGGACTGCATCGCCGGCAATCCGGGCCGCATCTATGAGGGCGGCCGCATTGAAGGCAAACAGTTCCTGCCCGCCCGGTGGGACCTGATGGATACAGGCAAGTACATGTGGGCCTCCGTGCAAACCATTCGCGGCTGCCCCAAGCACTGCTCGTTTTGCAGCGTGTGGCGCACCGATGGCCAGGCGCCCCGGCAGCGCCAGTTCCAAAGCGTCATTGACGAAATCGTCGGCCTCCGCCGCCTCGGTTTCCGCTTTATTGCGCTCGCCGATGACAACTTTTACCCCGTCACCCTCACCGACCTCCGCCTCGCCCGCGAGCAGGGCAACCACGCCAAGGTCGCCGAGCTCACCGCGATCCGCGCCGAGCGCTTCCAGCTGATGGAGGAGCTCGCGAAGCTCCCCAGGGACATGGTTTTCTTCACCCAGATCACCATGGAGGCCGCCGAGGATACCGAATACCTCAACGCCATGCGCCGGGCCAATATCAAGGGCGCCCTGGTCGGCGTCGAAGCCGTGACCCCGGAAGGCCTGAAGGCCGTTTTCAAGGACTTCAACTACTCCGGCGAAGCGCTCGCCCGCCAGCTCCAGACCTTTAAAAAGCACGGCGTTCATGTCCTCGGCTCGTTTATCTTCGGGCTGCCCACCGACAAACCCGCTACTTTCGATGCCACTGTCGCCATGGCCCTCAAAGCCCAGGTCACGTTCGCGCAATTCGTCATGATGACCCCGTTTCCGGGAACCGTCGACTTTGCCCGCTGGGAAAAGGAGCAGGCCAAGGATCCGGAGATGGTTGGCGATGTTCCCATCACCCGCTACTGGCTGATCCCGACCGAAGTGCGCCCGAAGATGTTCACCCCGCACCCATCCATGAGCTCCGACGAAATCAGCCGGCGCACCCAGGCCGTCTGGGACCGGTTCTACTCCTGGCGCGCAGTGTGGGAGCGTTCGGCCTGCACTCCCACCCTCTACGCCCGCGTGGCGTTTGTGTTTCTGTCCAAGCTTTACAGGCAAATGTACGCAGGGACCGGCATCTCCACCGACAGCGCGCGCCGGAAAAAGTCGAAAACGATGGCCCGCTTTATGGCCCGGCAGACCAAGCGGCTGTTCCAGGCCAAGCCTATGCCGGAACTCCAGTCCCCCGCCTGGGACCTGGCGCCCGCGCTTCCTGCGCTCTTCCCACCTGCCGGAAGTGGAAACACCGCAGCCGGGCCCAGCCCGTTCGTTATCTCGCAAGGGTAAGAACGGGCCGAACCGGGTTTACCGCGCGCTCTCCCCGGGCTGCAGGCGCAGTACCTGCACCCCGGTATGCCCGATATGCCGTTCCAACTCCTCCGGCGTCCCGGTGAGCTGCGGCATGGTTCCCCAGTGCAGCGGCAGCACCACGTCCACGCCCAAGAACTTCGCCGCCAGCGCCGCCCCGCGCGGGTCCATGGTGAAGTTGCCGCCGATCGGCAGCATACCGAACTTCGGCCCGTACAGGTCGCGGATCAGCTGCATGTCGCTGAAGACGTCCGTGTCCCCCGCGTGGTACAGCACCGGCCCATCCGCGATTGTGAGCACGAAACCGGCCGGCTCGCCCCCGTACACCATCTTGTCCCCATCCTGGATGCCGGATGAATGCCGCGCCTGGGTCATGGATACACGGACGTCCCCATGCGTGTAGCTGCCTCCATAGCCCAGCGGAACCGTGTTCTTCACGCCCTTGGACCCAAACCACGAAGCCAGCTCAAACATCGCCACCACCGGCGCGCCTGTTTTTTGCGCCACCGGAATGACATCGCCGATGTGGTCGAAATGCCCGTGCGTGGCCAGGATCAAATCCAGCTTGTCCGGCAGCTCGAAACCCTTTGGGTACTTCGGGTTTTTCTCGATAAACGGGTCAATCAGAATGGTCGTGCCCGCCCCGGTCGTCACCAGCACGGTCGCGTGCCCCAGCCACGTCACCACAGTTCCCTTCAAATCCGACATTGCTTCCTCCCCAGGTATGTGTATTCCCTTGCTTGGATGCCCGCGTTGCTCCGCGACCTGTCCAGACCC
>CAXTVG010000459.1:0-2590 GCA_964247505.1 uncultured Acidobacteriaceae bacterium | reverse complement strand
ATGGCTGGATTTGCGACACGGGCGATACACGACGGGCAGGCGCCGGACCCCTTGACGGGCGCCGTGAATGTGCCGCTTTACCTTTCCTCCACCTATGCGCAGGAGGAGATTGGGAAGCACAAGGGGTGGGAGTATTCGCGGGTGTCGAACCCGACCCGCGACGCGCTGGAGGCGAACCTGGCCTCGCTCGAGGGCGGGGCAAACGCGAGCGTGTTCGCGAGCGGCATGGCGGCGATTTCGGCGCTGGTCGCGATGCTGAAGGCCGGGGACCACGTGGTGTGCGGCGAGAATGTATACGGGGGGACGCCGCGGCTGTTTAACCAGATCGTGGCCGGGTACGGGATCGAGTTCACCTATGTGAACACGGCGGACCCGGACGCCCTGCGCGGGGCGCTGCGGCCGGAAACGCGCCTCGTGCACATTGAAACGCCGACCAATCCGCTGATGACGCTCACGGATATCCGGGTGGCGGCCGATATCTGCCATGAGCGCGGCGTCGAGTTATCGGTCGATAACACGTTTATGTCGCCCTATCTGCAGCAGCCGATCGCGCTGGGGGCGGATATTGTCATGCACTCGACCACCAAGTACCTCAACGGGCACTCGGATGGGCTGGGCGGGGTGCTGGTCGGGACCAAACCCGAGCACCGGGAGCGGTGGGGGTTTGTGCAAAAGTGCACGGGCGGGATCCTGTCGCCGTTTGAGGCGTGGCTGGTGCTGCGGGGCGTTAAGACCCTGGCCGCGCGGATGCGGGAGCATGACCGCAACGGGCGGGCAATCGCGGCGCTGCTGGAAGCTCACCCGGCGGTCGAGCGGGTGTACTATCCGGGGCTCCAATCGCACCCGCAGCACGAGCTCGCTTGCCGGCAGATGTCGGGATTCGGGGGGATGATTGCCTTCGATCTCGGCTCGCTCGAGCGGGCGAATGCGTTCTTGACCCGGCTGCGCGTGTGTACGCTGGCTGAGTCCCTCGGCGGGGTGGAAACGCTGATCTCGCACCCGGCAACGATGACCCACGCGGCGATTGGGGCCGAGGCCCGGGCGCGGCTGGGCATAGGGGACGGGATGGTTCGGATTTCGGTCGGGATTGAGGACTTGGCGGACCTCCAGGAAGATTTATTGCAGGCTTTGTCGGTTTTGGGCTGAACGGATTTGCGGAACTGCCGATAGAAGGGATGGAATGATCAGGGAGGGTTTAAGGCAGCGCAAAATCCTGTACGCCGGGCCGTTGTCGCCGGGGAGCACGGCGCTGTACCGGCTGGAAGCGTTTCGCAGGTTGGGTCAGGACATTATTCCGTTCGACGTCGACGCCTATGAGCCGCTGTCGCGGTACCTCAACGCGCTGCGATACCGATATCCGATGGGTCCGCTCATTGGGCTTGTAAACGAGCGGTTGCTGGCGGCGGCGCGGGAGCACCGGCCGGATATAGTTTGGTTCGACAAGCCCGTGCATTTCCACGCGGGTACGGTTGAGGCGGTCAAAGCGCTGGGGGCGACCACGGTTTGCTACAACCAGGACAATCCCTTCGGGCCGCGGAACGACGGGTGCTGGATGCAGTTCCGCAAGGTGTACCGGTTGTTCGATCTCCATTGCCTGTTCCGCACGGTGGACGTGAAGCGGTACGCGGACTGGGGCTTGCCGGCGATCAAAATCGCGCTGTCCTATGACCCGCTGCAGCACTACCCGCCGCCCCCGGGCTGGGGCGACGCGAATCGCGACCGTAAGCTCGCGTATACGGGCTCGCCGCTCGAGCACCGGCCGGAGTTTCTGCGCGCGCTGGCGGAAAAGCATGGGCTGCCGGTTTCCGTCGCGGGGCCGCGCTGGGACAAGGCGTGGCCCCCGGAGTTGCAGCAAAAGTTGGTTGTGGGCGGGATGATGAGAGGCGGCGCGTACCGGGAAGCGATGTGGCGGTCGGAGATCAACATGGCGTTTGTGACCCGGATGAACGAGGAGGATGTCGCGCACAAGTCGTTTGAGATCACGGCGTGCGCGCAGTTCCTGCTGGCGGAGCGCTCGCCCGGGCACCAGGAAGCGTTCGAGGAGGACAGGGAAGCGGTTTTTTACGGATCGGAGGAAGAGTGCGCGGACAAGGCGCGCTATTACCTGGCAAATGCCGGTGACCGCGAGCGTATCGCAGCCGCGGGCCGGGCGCGGGCGGAGCGCTCGGGGTACAGCAACGACGCGCAGCTGGCACGGGTGCTGCGGCACCTGGACGGCGAGCCCGAACGCCGGGCTGGCGTATAGGAGGCGTATTGGGTTCGAGTGAGTCCGAGCTGAGTGCGTCAGGAAAACAGCTCGTCTTGGGGCTGGACTCCTGCGGGGCGGAAACAACGCTGGCGCTTGCTGAGCTCGGGGAGGGCTCGCCGCGGATCCTGCACGAACTGACGCTTCCGGCGCGCACGGCGGGTGCGCGCCTCACGGGGGCGCTGCGCGAAATGCTTGGCGGGCGACCGCCGGGCTCCCTCGCTGCATTCGTGGTGGTGCGCGGGCCGGGCAGCTTTACCGGGATGCGGGTGGGGCTGAGCGCGGCCAAGGCGCTTTCTGAGGCGGCGGGTGTGCCGCTGGTGGCGGTGTCGCGGCTGGCCGTGC
>CAXTVG010000458.1:0-2590 GCA_964247505.1 uncultured Acidobacteriaceae bacterium | reverse complement strand
AAGCGCCCCGGCCCTATATCGAGGGCCTGATCGTGCGCGAGTTCTCGGCCGTGAGCTCGAACTGGCGCTCGGAGCAGGCAGCGGACGAATACCTGGAGCGGTATGGAGTCCCGGTGCTGTCGGAAATCGACACGCGCGCGTTGGTGCGGCATTTGCGGGCGAATGGGGTGATGCGTGGCGTCATCTCGACGGTCGGAAGCGACACGGGCGCGCTGGTCGCGAAAGCCCGCGCGCTGCGCAAAATGGACGGGACCGACCTGGCCAGCGTGGTGAGCACGAAAACGCCGTACGAGTGGGTCCAGCGCGCGAATCCGCTTGTGCCCGGAGCCGCGGCACCGGACTGCGACCTGCACGTGGTGGCGTATGACTACGGGATCAAGCAAAACATACTGCAAATGCTGGGAGACCAGGGCTGCCGGGTGACGGTGGTGCCGGCGCGGACCACATCCGAGGACGTGCTTGGGCTCAAGCCGGACGGGGTTTTCCTGTCGAACGGGCCGGGAGATCCGGAGCCTTTGACGTACGCAAATGAAGCGATTCGCGGCCTCGCGGGGCGGACGCCGGTGTTTGGGATCTGCCTCGGCCACCAGCTCATCGGGCAGGCACTGGGCGGCAAGACTTTTAAGCTGAAGTTCGGGCACCACGGCGGGAACCATCCGGTGAAGCAGCTCGCGACGGGACGCGTCGAGATCACCAGCCAGAACCACAATTACGCGGTCGACCCCGATTCGTTGAATGCGAACGAAGTAGACCTGACGCACATCAACCTGAACGACCAAACGCTTGAAGGCCTGCGGCACCGGAGCATGCCCTTGCTGAGCGTGCAGTACCACCCGGAGGCGAGCCCTGGGCCGCATGACTCGCACTACCTGTTTGGGGATTTCCGGCGGATGATGGACGAGTGGAAAGGGCGCTAGATGCGCGGCGTACCAAAGGAGGAGAGATGACTGTTCTACATGTGAGCGAACACCTGAGTGCCAAGTTGAAGCAACGGGCAGCCCGAGCGGGAATGAGCCCGGAAGCCTACACGCATGAACTTCTCGAGCAAGCAGTTGAGGAGGCGGACGATCTTGATCTTGCTCTTGACGAGCATCGGCAGGGCGGCAGGACCTATTCCAGCGATGAGGCGGGGCAAGAGCTCGGGCTCAGCCGTTGAGCTGGAAAGTCGAGTATGAGCCGCGTGCACTCCGGCAGCTCAAGAAACTAGAGAAACGCACCGTTGAACAGATTCGGCAGGTAATGGAAAGCCGTGTCGCGCGAGAAGAGAATCCGCGCAATCTCGGTAAAGCAATGACGGGCGAGTGGAAGGGGCTTTGGAGATTTCGTGTCGGCGATTATCGGATTGTTTGTGATATTCGGGATGCCGAGCTGGTGATTGTCGCCGTCCAGATTGGACACCGAAAAGATGTGTATGACAAGGGTTGCTAAGGGGGCCGATGTGCAAATTGAAATCGGAGATGAGCTCGCAGCGTGGCTGGAAGAAACCGCAGCCAAGAAGGGCAAGACCGCTGAGAAATATGCAAATGATGCTTTGTGGCGTTATCTGGAGGACGTGGAAGATTACGCAAGCGCAGTTGTAGCCTCGCGTCAAATGGAGAACGGGGAGGAGAGGACCTACACGCTCGAAGAGGTAGAGCGAGAGCTCGGGATGGAATCTATTCGAGACTGGGAAGGCCGGCCCGTTCCCACCGAGCGCAAGCAGAAAGGCTGATCGAGGCTTCACACCAGGTGAGGTTTCGGTTTACCTCGGGTCTCGCGACAAAACATAAGCTAAGGAACCAATGCCACGCAGGAACGACATCGCGAAAATACTTGTGATCGGCTCGGGGCCGATTGTGATTGGGCAGTCGGCGGAGTTCGATTACTCCGGCACCCAGGCTTGCAAGGCCTTGCGCGCGGAAGGCTATGAGGTGGTGCTGGTGAACTCGAACCCGGCGACCATCATGACCGACCCGGAGCTGGCCGACCGCACCTACATCGAGCCGCTGACGATTGCGTACGTGGAAGAGATTTTACGGATCGAAAGCGAGATGCTTGCGGGGCGGGAGGGCAAGTTCGCGGTGCTGCCGACGGTGGGTGGGCAGACTGCGCTGAATCTCGCGGTAGACCTGGCCGACGCGGGCATTCTGGATAAGTACGGGATCGAGCTGATTGGGGCGAAGCTGGAGGCGATCAAGAAGGCGGAAGACCGGCTCCTGTTCAAAGACGCGATGGCGCGCATCGGGCTCGACGTGCCTAAGTCGGCGCTGGTCGATAACCTGCGCGATGGGCTGGAGTTCGCGACTAAACTCGGCTTCCCGGTCATCATCCGGCCGTCGTTTACGCTTGGCGGCTCGGGCGGCGGCATCGCGTACAACCGCGAAGAGTTGATGGAGATTCTCGCGCGCGGGCTCGACCTGTCGCCGGTGCACGAGTGTCTGCTGGAAGAGTCGGTGCTGGGCTGGAAAGAGTACGAGCTTGAAGTCGTGCGCGATCTGGCCGACAACGTCATCATTATCTGCTCGATCGAGAACATGGACCCCATGGGCGTGCACACCGGCGACTCGATCACGGTCGCGCCCGCGCAAACGCTCACCGACCGCGAGGACCA
>CAXTVG010000457.1:0-2591 GCA_964247505.1 uncultured Acidobacteriaceae bacterium | reverse complement strand
ACTTCGGCACCACCGCCGAGCCCCGCTCTGCGCTCAGCCCCTCCTGGCACGTCGAGCGCGACATCACCGATCTCAGCGCCCTGCTCACCTCCACGCAGCCCGTCGTCGCCTCGCTCGGCAACTTCTACGGCGTTTCCGGTGGCGTCAACTACAACGGCCTTATCACCGGCTCCGCGCAGCTCGCGTTCTACCCCGCCGACCAAAAAAACCCCTCCCCCGCCGAGCCCGATGCCGTGCTGCCGCTCACCCCCGCCGGCGCCACCACCGCGCTCCAAACCACCACCGACCGCCTCACCGGCGCGTTCCCCACGCTGCCCAAGAACATCGAGCGCGCCTACCTCGAGCTCTTCTCCCAATCGCAGGCCGGCGATGAGTTCTGGTACACCTGCTCGCCCGACAGCGTCGCCGCCCAGCTCGACCAAAACTGCGGCAGCACCGCCTTCCGCGAGACCGAGGTCTACGTCGACGGAGCGCCCGCCGGCATCGCGCCCGTGTTCCCCTGGATCTACACCGGCGGCATCGACCCCGCGCTTTGGGAGCCCATCACCGGCGTCCAAACCCTCAACTTCAAGCCCTACCTCGTCGACCTGACCCCGTTCGCCGGATTGCTCTCCGATGGCAAGCAGCACACGGTCGCCATGGGCGTCTTCAACGCCAACCACGAGTTCGACGTCACCGGCACGCTGCTCCTCTACCTCGACCACGGCATCGCGCAAACCACCGGCGCGCTCACTCAAAACACCCTCGGCCCCGCGCCCAACCCCTACATTGAAGCCCAGGCCCCGGTGGACGCGAGCGGAACCACCCACGGCCTGACCCTGGTCGATTCCGAGCGCGAGTTTGTGCTCAGCGGCTATGTCAATACCTCGCACGGTAAAGTAGCCACCACCATCAACGAGCGCGTCGCGTTCGATAACTACCAGCAGATCAACTTCAATAACCTGGTCTATTCCCAAAACATCTACCAGCAAGGGTCTGCTTACTCCGACACAACCCAGCAAACCGGCCAGGCCACCAGCGAAACGCAAAAGACCACCTTGTACCCATTTACCTTCAGCTATAACTCCACCACCAACACCGACGGCACCGGCAGCTTTGCCGCCAGCTCCTACCAGCAGGACTTCGAATACCAAAAGCAGCTCCAAAACGGCGCGCCCGTGGCCCAAAGCGGCTCCGAGGAAGACGTCACCTCCAACGACCAATACGCCCTCGATAAAAATGGAGCGCTCACCACCCGCACCCTCAACAGCAACGCGAACTACAAGGCGGCCGACACACAGGGCCACTGCTACAGTCGATCGCTCACCTCAGCCAACTCCAAGCTCGCGACCGTGGTCGACGGGGCGTTCTGCGGAGGCGTGAACAAGCCTTAAGCGCACCCTGAACTTTACCGAGGTCCCCCCGATCGCTGTGTCTCCCCCCAACCACACGGGTGCCCCACGTCTCGATTTTGAGACGTGGGTTGTCGTGAGGGCCAGCTCACGATCGCAGTCGAGAATAGCTCCGGCTCGCCGCCAGCCCTCTTCTTCGTCCTATACGACTCATTCCGGTTCAAATTGACTTTACATACCGCTTCGATCCCCGCAAACCCGCTCCCAAACAAAGCCAAAGCGATCTGCATCTACCAAATCATGCCGCGCTCACTCGAAGCGACGGCTCCCGTACGCACGGCCCAACCCCCAAGGAGTTCGATCCACCATGAGTGACGATTTCGCGATCGCAAGACAAGGCGGCAAGCGTGGCGGCGGCGCGCCCTGCGAGGCTGAACCGGACCCCGAGGTCCGCGAAGACTGGCAGCCGGTCGCCGGCAATGCCATCGGCGCCGAACAGATCTCCCGCCGCGGCTTCCTCCAGGGCGCAACCTTGGTCGCCGGAGGCCTCGCGGTCGCCGTCCCCGGCGCGAAAGCCCAGAACGGCAAAGCCGCCCCCACCGCGGTCAAAAAGGTTCCCCTCGCGCTCACAGTCAACGGCGAGCAAAAGCAGCTCGAGGTCG
The DNA here is from genome assembly GCA_964247505.1 of uncultured Acidobacteriaceae bacterium. Lineage (GTDB taxonomy): Bacteria > Acidobacteriota > Terriglobia > Terriglobales > Acidobacteriaceae > EB88. The sequence goes on along the minus strand of CAXTVG010000457.1, from coordinate 598 downwards.
ACCCCCGCATCAGCCTCCTCGACCTCCTGCGCGAGCAGCTCGCAATGACCGGCACCAAAAAAGGCTGCGACCACGGCCAGTGCGGCTCCTGCACCGTGATTGCCGGAGGCCGCCGCATCAACTCCTGCCTGTCGCTCGCGCTCGTCCACCAGGGCGACCAGATCACCACCATTGAAGGCCTCGCCAAAGGCGACCAGCTCCACCCCGTTCAGGACGCCTTCATCGAGCACGACGGCTACCAGTGCGGCTACTGCACCCCCGGCCAGATCATGTCCGCCGTCGCCCTCATGGACGAGGTCAAAAAAGGCGAGCCCAGCCATGTCACCAAAAACCTCCGCAAAACCGGCCCCGTCAACCTCACCCCCGAAGAAATCAAAGAGCGCATGAGCGGCAATATCTGCCGCTGCGGCGCCTACCCCGTCATCGGCGCCGCCGTCCAGCAAGCCCACGCGCAATTGGGAGGAGCCCAGTCTTGAATTCCTTTGAGTTCCAACGCGCCGAAGCGCCCGACGCCGCCGTCAAAGCCCTTGCAGCCGAGCGCACCGCCAAGCTCCTGGGCGGCGGCACCAACCTCATCGACCTCATGAAGCAGGGAGTC
>CAXTVG010000456.1:0-2593 GCA_964247505.1 uncultured Acidobacteriaceae bacterium | reverse complement strand
AAGCCTCACGCTCCCCACCAACCGCAACGTCATCCTGCTCGCCGCCACCTTGTCTCCGCAAAACTTCGGCCGCGCAGTCGACCTCGCCTCCGCCTATAACGCAACCGGGATCTACACCGACGGCACAAGCTTCCCCGCCACCGGTGGGGTTGACGGCGCGGGTTACGCCTACTCCGCCAACTTCCTCGGCGACACCGCTGCAGCCGGAGCCGATCTCACCGTGGGCCCCGCCCACTTCCACCTGGCCCCGGCAAACCAGCCCAACACCGTCTACGCCGCGGGTCAAACCCTCTCCCTACCCTACGGCTTCTATCAAGGCATCGCCCTGCTGGGCACCGGCGTCGAAGGCAACCAAACAGCACAACAGCTTCAGCTCAACTTCTTCGACGGCTCCTCACAAACCGTCTCGGAGAACTTCAGCGATTGGTCCTCCCTCAACAACTACCCGGGCGAGTCCCTCGCGATCCGGACCGCCTACCGCAACACCAACAGCGGTTCCCCCCAAACCCAGTCCTTCAACATCTACCTCTACACACTCCAGCTCAACCCCTTGAAGCCGCTCAAAAGCCTGACCCTGCCCACAAACCGCAGCGCGGTTTTCCTGGGCATCACCATGGTCCCGCCCTCCTTTTCAGAAGCGGTCCCACTCACATGCGGCCCGCTTGCAGGCGCAGCCCAATAGAGTCCACAGCCTCGATCGATCGAAACAGGGTACGGCACGTTTCAAATGAGAGCCGGGCCGCACCCTGAACAAAACTCACTCCCCGCGCTCATCCCAAGTTCCAGGCAAACCGTCTGCGCAGCTGGCGGCCACTTCGTGGCGGGTATCTGGACCCACTTAGGGGAATTCTGAAGAAGGGTCATTCTGAGCGGAGCGAAGAACCTGCTTCCTCCGAAGGGCGGTAGAAACGGGTTCTCCGTCGCGACGCTCCTCAGAACGACGCCTGGTTTCGCACTTGTTCGGATCGTCCTGAGAGCATTTTCCATCCAGGTATACAGCGAGCTACTTTGCAGAGGCGAGCTGTTGCTTGAGCCTGAAGGCGTTGCTCGGGCTTACATCGACGATCTGAAAGTTGTTGGAGGCGCATGCGGCGGGCAAGGGAACGCTCCGGGAGTTGGCGGAGCGGTTCGGTGTCAGCGTGGATGGGGCATGCAAGATTTCGGCCGCGCGGAGGCGGACCGGCTCGATGGAGTGCGTCGCGCAGCGGCGAAGGCGCCCGAGCCGGGTGAACCGGGCCCAGTTGGCGGCCCTGCTGGAAGCGCAGTCCGATCTCAAGCTCGACCGGCTGTGGACGGCGCTGGAACCCTCGACCGGGGTTCGCGTAAGCCGCACGCGAGCTTTGGCGCGTGGTGCGGGCGCTGGGCTTTCGGCGGAAAAAAGTCGCTCCACGCCGCAGAGCGGAACACGGAAGAGAACCGGCGGCGGCGCGGCGAGTTTGTAGCCGGGCCAGCCTCGCTCGCGCCCGAACAGCTGATTGATCTGGATCGAAGCGGGCTAGCGGCGCAGATGACCTGGCGTTGGAGCGCTGCCGCGGCGGCCGCAGGCTGCACGACGCGGTCCCCGAACGGCTACTGGAAGGTGCTGACCATCCTGGGCGCGCTGAGCACCCAGGGCATGCTCGCTGCAACGATGGTGGAGGCCGCGACGGATCGTGAAGTGTTTCTCGCCTTCCTCGAACAGGTGCTCTGCCCCAAGCTGCGGCCCGGCGACACGGTGTTATGGACGCGCCTGAGCGCCCGTAAGGTGGCCGGTGTGCGCGAGCTGATCGACCGAGCCGCATCCTGGCTGCTCTCGCTGCCGCGCTACTCGCGCGGCCTCAACCCGAACGAAAAAGCCTGGTCCAAGCTCAAGACCCTACTCCGCCAAGCCAAGGCCCGCAGCCCGGACGCCCTGCACCGATTCATCGCCCAACTCCTCCCAGCTATCGGCCCCAAAGACGCCCAAGCCCGGTTCAGACCCCTTTCCGCTGCACAGCTATGAGGAAAATGCTCTAGGGGTCAATCACCTTCGAAGTCAACCGGTCCACCACCTCGTCGAACTGCTCCAAATCCCCATACTGAATCACAATCTTCCCCCGCCCGTTCTTATCCTCAATCCACACCCGCATCCCCAGCTCCTCCCGCAGCGTCGCCTCCATCTCCCGCACATTCGGGTCGCGCGTCTCCCGCGCATCCGGCTTCTGCTCCCGCCGCTCCGGGTCGATGATCCCCTTCACAAACGTCTCCGCCTGCCGCACGCTCATCGCCAGCGCCGTCATTTTCTGCGCCGCCCGCCGCATCTGCTCCTGGTTTTCGAGCGCCAGTAGCGCCCGCGCATGCCCAAACGTCAACGCTCCCGTTTCCACCGAGCCCTGTAGCTCCTCCGGGAGCTTCAATAGCCGCAGGTAGTTCCCAATCGATGCCCGGTCCTTCCCCGTCCGGATGCTCATCTGCTCCTGCGTCATCCGGAACTCGCGCCCCAGCCGCCCAAACGCCCGCGCCTGCTCCATCGGGTTCAGATCCGCGCGCTGCAGGTTCTCGATGATCGTCGCCTCCATCGCCTGCTCGTCATTCATCGCCGTTACAACCGCCGGAATGGTCGCCCTGCTCGCAC
>CAXTVG010000455.1:0-2595 GCA_964247505.1 uncultured Acidobacteriaceae bacterium | reverse complement strand
GGGCGACTTTTCCCCGGCGCTCTCAAAACGCATCCAGCTGGGCGACCCGCAAACCGGGTACGCGCCATATGTGAACAACCAGACCATCCCGATCACCAACCCGGTCGTGCAATACCTTCTCGCGCACCCGCAGTACTACCCGCTGCCCAACCACGCCCCCACCGACGGCCTGGACCAAAACAACTTTATCGGCCCGACCAACTCCTTCGTCACCAACGACCAGGGCGACATCAAGATTGAGTATGACTGGCGCCCGTCCGACAAGATCACAGCCTTCTACACCCAAGGCATCTCCACCGGCGGCAGCACTGCGGTCCTGCCCATCACCTTCCCCAATGCAAACTCCTACCCTGACAAGCTGGGCGGTACTACCTGGGTTCATACTTTTTCCTCGTCCATCGTCAATGAGGCCCGCTTCGGCTTTACCCGCATCCGCTGGGACTCGAACATCCCCTCCGACTCAACCGGCAATTTCGGCTTGAACGGGGACAGCATTGTCGGACTCCCACCGCCCGCACCGCAGCAGTTCGCCGGCTTTACTTACCAAGGAATCGCCAATAACCAGCTCACCGGCGTCGGCGTCCCGGCCGCGCCGCAGCAGATACGCGACAACACGTTCAGCCTATTCGATGACCTGACCGTCCAGCGCGGGCGGCACCTGTTCACCTTTGGCGCGTCGCTCCTGCGGTACCAGCAGAACTTTACCCAATACGCGGGCGGCGGCCAGCTGGGCACATACAGCTTCACAGGTCAAAACACCGCCCTGCCGAACGCCCAAAACACGTATGGCCCCGCCGACTGGCTCCTGGACCGCGCAAGCAACCAGGCCATCAGTCTCTCAAACGGCTTCTTTGGGGAACGTCAGGCGCGCGTCGCAGGCTACGCGCAGGACGACTGGAAGATCACCGACAAGCTGACCCTGAATCTTGGGTTGCGCTATGAATACGACTCCCCGTACACCGAAGTCAACAACCAGATCGCGAATGTCATCCTTAACGGCCCGCAACAGGGCCTAGTTGAGTATGCAAAAATAGCTCCATCGGGCGCGCCGGCCGGCTCCTTTGTATGCGATAACCCAGCATGCTTTCAGCCGACCTTTACAGAGTTCATGCCCAGAATCGGTTTCGCCTACCAAGCAAACCCGCGTGTTGTCTTTCGCGGAGGCTATGGAATTACTAACTTCCTGGAAGGTAACAGCACCTTGGCAGGGAACGCTCCCTTTATCACCTCCTTCTCGCTGCCTGCAATCGCCCCAGTCAGCCTCACAAACCCGGGAACCTTCTTTGCTGAGACAAATGGATTTGAGGTAGGCGCGACAGGCGGCACAAGCAACGCCAGCTACACCGCCTGGAACCAGACATATCGCCCGGCTCTTGTGCAGGAGTTCAACTTCAACACCGAACTCGAGCTGAATAACTCCACCTCCGCTCAATTCGGATATGTCGGCGAACTAAGTCAACGCCTCATCGACTACCGCAACGGAAATCAGCTCTCGATTGCACAAGCTCAATCCATAGGAGCGCTGCCAGCCGAGGCACCTTTACCGGCGGCAGACGTGGCTCCACTCGCCAACTTGGTCGGACAAGGCACACGAGTCGAAACTTTCGATACGGAAGGCGTAGCTACCTACAATGCGCTTCAAGTCACGGTCCGGCATCGTCTCAGCAAAGGTTTCGAAGCCACTGTGAATTACACTTGGGCCAAGTCTCTGACGGACACAAATGGGAACTATGGCGCTTCGGGTTCGTCAGGAGTGAACGGTATCCAGGACGGTTACAACATCCACGGCGACTATGGCCCATCCGAGCTGGATGTACGGCACAATCTCTCGGCTAATGGCTCCTACGCTATTCCGTTCGGCCGCGGCCAGGTATTCGGCTCTAACACAAACCGCGCCCTCGACTTCCTCGCAGGCGGCTGGACGCTATCCTCGACAGCCATTGCGTACTCGGGCCTGCCTGTAACAATCACCTCGAATGACAACAGCAATACGGGGACTTACTCTGCGCGCGCCAACCAGTACCGCCAGCTTCGCGTCATCAACCAAGGCGTTGCCCACTGGTTCGGTACTGACCCCTCCGCAACTGCTTGCGGGGCGGGAGACGACGGCATTTGCGCTTACGGTACAGAGCTCGCCAACACCTTCGGCACAACCCGCGTCGGCACGCAGCGCGCCCCCGGCTTCGAGCAGATCGACTCCTCGTTGTTCAAGGATTTTCACATCACCGAGGGCCAGTCAGTCGGGTTCCGCGCGGACGCTTACAACGTGTTTAACTTCGTGAGCTACGCCAACCCAAACAACAGCGTGAACAGCTCAAACTTCGGCCAGATCACCAGCAGCAAAAACGGCCCACGCACCATCGAGTTCTCGGCAAACTACCACTTTTAACCCACCCAGCGAGGAAACAGGGGGTCCGCGATTGCGGGCCCCGTTTTTACTTTGCCTCAACCAACACGGGTGCCCCACGTCTCGATTTGAGACGTGGGTTCCGCACCGGCTCCACTCAACCAGCGATCAGCCCCACCGCCACCAGCGCTAACCCCATTCCGAGCGCCTGCAACCGCGTCGCGCGCTCGCGCAGGAAAACCGCCGCC
>CAXTVG010000454.1:0-2631 GCA_964247505.1 uncultured Acidobacteriaceae bacterium | reverse complement strand
TTCCCACCCTCTTCCCTTCCGATCCCCGCACCGCCCCCTTCCTGCAAACGCCTGTGTTTTCCTTCCCGGCGCCCTGCTTTCTCCCTCCCTTCCCATCCCCGTAGGTGACCCGTGACCATCCTTGAACTGAAAGAAAAAAATATTACCGAGCTTAGCCGCATCGCGCGCACGCTCGACATACCCGGAGCCAGCGGGCTCCGCAAGCAAGACCTGATCTTTAAGATTCTTCAGGCCCAGAGCGAAAAAGAAGGCCAAATCTTCGCCGAGGGCGTGCTTGAAATCCTGCCCGACGGCTACGGCTTCCTGCGCTCGCCGGATTACAACTACCTGCCCGGCCCCGATGACATCTATGTTTCCCCGTCGCAGATCCGCAAGTTCGACCTCAAAACCGGCGACACCATCTCCGGCAACGTCCGGCCGCCGCACGAGGGCGAAAAGTACTTCGCGCTGGTCAAGATCGAAGCGATCAATTTCGAGTCGCCCGAGGAAACGCGCAATAAGATTCTGTTCGACAATCTCACGCCCTTGTACCCACAGGAGCGGATCAAGATGGAGACCGTGCGGGAGTCGATTTCCGGCCGGGTGATGGATATGCTCACTCCCATCGGCAAGGGCCAGCGCGGGCTGATCGTCGCGCCGCCGCGCACCGGCAAGACCATGCTTTTGCAGGCGATTGCAAATTCTGTGACCTCGAACCACCCGGAAGTTGCCTTGATCGTTTTGCTTATTGACGAGCGTCCCGAGGAAGTCACGGACATGCAGCGTTCGGTGAAGGGCGAGGTGATTTCGTCCACCTTCGACGAGCCTGCGGCGCGCCACGTGCAGGTGGCCGAGATGGTGATCGAGAAGGCCAAGCGGCTGGTGGAGCACAAGCGCGACGTGGTCATTCTGCTCGATTCGATCACGCGTTTGGCGCGGGCCTACAACACCATCGTGCCGCCTAGCGGCAAAATTCTGTCCGGCGGCGTGGACTCGAACGCGCTGCAACGTCCGAAGCGCTTCTTCGGCGCGGCGCGCAATATCGAGGAGGGCGGGTCCTTGACTATCATTGCGACTGCCCTTGTGGACACGGGCTCCCGCATGGACGAGGTGATCTTCGAGGAGTTCAAGGGCACCGGCAACATGGAAGTCATCCTGGACCGCAAGCTCATCGACAAGCGCGTCTTCCCGGCCATCGATATCCAGCGCTCGGGCACCCGGAAAGAGGAGCTCCTGATCATCAAGGAAGACCTGAGCCGGGTATGGGTTTTGCGCAAAGTGCTCAATCCGCTGTCGCCGACCGAAGCGATGGAGCTGCTGGTGGACAAGCTGGGCAAGACCCGGAACAATGCCGAGTTCCTGCACAATATGAGCTCGCTTTAGGCCCATTCCAGGTACAAACAAGGGCGCAAATTGCGCCCTTATTTTTGCGCGATTCCGCTTTCAAGAAGGTCGATCGTGCTACCGTTACCGGCTGACTTTACCGACCCTTGGCAAAATCTATTTTGATACCGTCAAGCGACGGGAGAACCGCAGGGAGAAGACGCACAGTCACTCTTCCGGCCGCTACCGCGGGATCCTGTTGCGCGAGAGCTAGTGCTGCTTCTGGATTGGCGGCCTCCAGGATGGAAAAACCCACGATGTCGCCACCATCGGTGACTGGGCCGGCGAGTTTGTAGCGATGCCACTCGATCTGCTCGCGGAGAAAAGCAAGCTGGGCGGCCATCAGGCCTTCGGCGCCCTCGGGTTCGTCCCAGTGCTCGCCTTTGAGCAGGAAGCACAAGTAATAGGGTTTGAGGTTGCGGGGAATATCAGGGCGTTCGCCGGGCACGGGCTCCTCCTTTCCCACCATACCTGCTCGGGCGCGAATTTAGGTTTCAGCGGAAAAGCGCGCTCGTACACTGGATGTTATGGGAATTACCGAACGGCTCTATCTCCGGGATGCAAAGCTGCTCCGATTCCGCGCAAAAGTTACGGATATTCGCGAGTTTGCGCGCAAGGACGGTGTGCAGGTGTGGCACGTGGCGCTGGACCGGACGGCTTTCTACCCGACCGGGGGAGGCCAGCCGAACGATCGCGGAATCCTGCGGGCGCAGGCGCGTTCGGGTGCCTGGCTGGAGGTCGCTGTCGACGACGTGGTCGAGGATGAGGCGGGCGAGGTGTGGCACGCGACCCTGAAACCTTTGCTTGCAGGAACCGAGGTGGAGGGTTCGGTAGACCAGGACAGGCGGCGCGACCACCGGCAGCAGCACTCGGGCCAGCACCTGCTTTCGGCGGTGCTGGCGGATGAATTCGGGGCGCGGACGGTTGGGTTCCACCTTGGGGAGGAGGACGCGACGGTCGATCTCGCCGTGGATGGAAAGGACGCGCAAGGGGCTCTGCTGGAGCGGCTGCCGGAGGTGGAGCTGCGGGTCAACCGGCTTGTCGCCGAAAATCTGCCCGTGGCGGTACGGGAGGTTTCGGGCGAAGAGGCGCAGGCGCTGCTCGCCTCGGGCGCCGTGCGCAAGCTGCCGGAGCGCGCGGGGGCGATCCGTCTGGTGGAGATGCCGGGGGTGGACCTGAACGCCTGCGGAGGCACGCACGTTGAGGCGCTGGGGGAGATTGGCCCGGTGCTGCTGCGAAGCACCGAGCGCGTTAAGGCGGGGCTGCGTT